>JBEAQO010000078.1:0-8700 GCA_041163825.1 Actinomycetota bacterium
GACTGAGCCCGAGGTGGCCGCGACGTGCGTCGCGACCCCACCTCGTCCGGACTCAGAACCAGGCCTTGCGCTCCACCTGGTAGAGCTGCACGAACTCGTCGTCCGACTTCGTCAGGTAGATGATGCCCTCGATGAGGCCGATGAGCGACCCCGCCCCGCACGTCACGAAGGTGATGACGATGCGGATGATGCCGCCACTCGTGTCGCCGAGGATGAAGCGGTGGATGCCGAGCCCACCGACCACGATCGCGAGGATGCCCGCGACGATGCGCTTGCTCTCCTCGGGCGCGACCGACGGCGGCGGCGGCGCTGCGTCCATCGACATGCTGTCTCTCCCGTTCGGATCCCCTCGCCGGAGCACCGACGTGCCGCGATCGCGGCCTCCATCGCCGGGTCCGTCGGGGTGGAACGGAGCGGCAGCGACAGCCTAATGGGCGGTCGTCGGTGGCGGGCTAGGGTCGGCCCCGCGCGGCCGGGTCGGCCCGAGGTCGATCGAGGGGAGGCACGGGGAGTGGACGACGTCCGAGGCTTCGCGCTCGTCGTCCTGGACCTCCAGCGCGTCGTCCTTCCCGGCGGTACCTGGGCGATCCCCGGGACCGAGGAGCTCGCGGCACGCGTGGCCTCGATCGCGCGGGACCACCGGGGTCCGGTCCTCGCCACCCGTCAGCGTCTCGTCGGAGCGACGGTCGGGGGCGGGACCGCTGCCGGGGCGCAGGGCGATCGCTGGGCGGCGTTCGCGGACCGCTGGCGCGAGGAGCTCGACCGCGACCCGTCGTGGTGGGAGCTCGCCCCCGCGCTCCAGGGGCTCCCGGTCGCGGACAAGACGACCTACTCGGCCTGGCGACTCCCCGAGCTCCGGGAGCTCGCGCGGGACGCGGGTGGTCTCATCGTCGTCGGCGTGGAGACCGACTGCTGCGTCGCCGCGACCGTCCTCGATGCGATCGACGACGGCATCGCGGTCGCGGTGGCCACCGACCTCGTGCTCGGCCCGGACGTGACCGGCCACACGGGCGTGCTCGTCGGGCTCTCCCGACTCCCTGAGCAGGTCCGACTCGCGACTGCCGAGGCGCTGGGCATCGCGGACCCGGCCGCTGCCTGACTCAGGTCCCGTCCGCCCGATCGGCTCGCCACGACCCACCGCGGACCATCTCGAGGCGCGCCCCCGCCGGGAGCGTCAGGCCACCGACGGGCCCCGGCTCCCACCGCCCCTCATCGATGCGGACGGCGACCACCTCCCCGACGGGCTCGACGACGAGGTCACGGTCCGCTGGTGCCCGCAGCGCGAGGGCGGGGCCCGCCGCGAGGAGCCCCTCGACGCGACGCGACGCACCGAGACGCGCGACCTCCTCGGGCTCACGACCCGGTGCACCGTGCCGGAGCACGCAGCCGTCGCCCTGCTGCCGGAGCTCGAAGCGCCCCCCCGGCACCTCGAGCGCGACGTCCCCGTCACGAGCGTCCAGCAACGTGCCGCGCCACGGGTTCGCGTCGGCCCTGGCGAGCGCCCTCGGCAGCGCCAGCAGCGCCCCCCAGGTGTAGAACGGATCGGCATCGGGGCCGCCGTCGTGCTCGGGCCCCCGTGGATCGAGGTTCTCGTAGCAGCGCCGCTCGGACCATCCCTCGGCGAACATCTCCCATGCCCGCGTCGCGAGCTCGTCGGCGACGTCGTCCAGCCGGTGCCGCACCAGGCCCTCCCAGACCAGCCACACGTGAGGGGCCCAGATGCGGCCACGCCAGTAGACGCGGTCCGCGGATGCGGGATCGGCGTGCGACGACGCCGGGAGCGGGCGCGGTCCCCAGAACGTCCCCTCGTCGAGCAGGTGGCGCTCGACGAGCTGGCGCGCCTGGTCCGCGGTCGCGATCCCGGCCACCAGCGGGAGGAAGCTCGTCGCCGTCAGGTGCGCGTTCCAGGAGCCGTCACGACGTCGTCCCACGAACGCGCCGCGATCCGCGTCCCACAGCCGCTCGCGGACCCGTTCGGCGTGCGCGTCCGCCGCAGCATCGAGCTCGTCCGCGCCATCGTGGTCCCCGACCTCGCGGCACAGCCGGGCCAGCATCTGCGCATCGAGGACGAGGACGGCGTTGAGCCCGGGATCGTGGAGGTCGATCACGGCGGCCCCCGGGTCGAAGCGCGCCTCGTCGAAGAGCGGAAGGTTGTCCATGGACGCCTCGTTCAGCGCCCCCTGCTTCGTGTGCCGGAACGTGCCCCGGCCCGTCGGTGACGAGCCGTGCGCCACGAGCCCGTCCCCATGCGGGTCGCGCGTCCGCCACCACCACGCGTGGTTGCGCCGCAGGGCCGGCAGGAGCTCGCGGACGAGACCGGGCGCACCACGACGCAGGTGGGTCCGGAGCAGCATCCACGAGACGACGGGCGGCTGCGAGCGGTCGACCCACTCCTCGAAGGAGGTCAGCAGACAGGGGAGGTTGCCCGCAGGGGCCTCCCCCGCCGTGACCGTCGTGAGGTTCGCGCGCGCGATCGCGTCGTCGCCTCCCAGGGCCGCGAGGAAGGCCGCGTAGGCGACGTCGTCGAGCCACACGCCATAGCCCCCGAACTTCCCGGCCAGCCACTCGCGCGTGAGGGCGGTCATGGGCCGCCCGTTCGCATGGTCCCAGACGGTGTTCCAGCCGATGACGTCGCGGATGGCGTCGCGCGCCCGGGCGCCGTGCGCATCGACGACCCCATCGTCCGGAACGGACTCGGCACTCGGATCGAGCACCTCGCGCCGCCGCTCGACCTCGAGCGCCTCCCGTGCGCGCTCGAGCGCCCGACCGGCATCCGTCGCGATCGCGACGCCGAGCCGGACGTGTGACTGCTCCTGACCCGAGAACCGGAGGATCGCGAGCGCCGCGCGCTCGTCGCCGACATCGGCGTGCGGGAGGTAGTAGCCGCCGCGCTCGAGTTCCTCGGGCAGTCCGTGCTCGTCCGCGTAGCGGCCGGCACGAGCGGCCGGTGGATCGGCCAGGACGGCGAGATGGGTGCTGCGCCAGTCGACCTCGACCAGGTCCTCGGCGCCGACCCCCTCGGCGAGGCGCCGCATCCGGACGCGGTGCTCCCCCATCGGCCCCTCGGTGATGCGCGGTGCGGTCGGTGGCGCGAGCCGGCCGACCTCGACATGCGTCCAGAAGCGCAGGGCCCACTCGCCCGACTCGACCAGCCGGACCGAGACCGCGAGGGCGTCGACGCCCTCACGTCGCGCGCGGACCTCGACGACACTGCCGGCCTGTGCGAGCCGCAGCCGGATCGTCCCGCCGTGCTCGTGATGGGTGACCGTGGCTGCGCCGACATGGGCCTCGTAGCGTCCCTCGCGCGCGCTGTAGGTCGACACCCGCAGTCCCAGCCCGCTCGGGAGGTGGACGAGCGCGCTCGGCGATGACGCGAGCCAGGTCCCCCAGTGCCGGTCAGCCGTGAGCTGCATCGTCACCCTCCGGGTAGAGCGTCATGCTGTCGGGCGCGATCTCGAGCCCGATGTCCATCCCGGGCCGGTACTCCGGGCTCTGCCACCCCCACATCGACACGGTGACCGGCGTCCCGTCCTCGAGCTCGCACGTCAGCGTCGCGAGCGGACCCGCGAAGTCGATGTGGCGGATCACCGCTGCGAGGGTCCCCGCCGCCCCCCGTCCCCGCACCGCGATGCGCTCCGGGCGCACGGAGAGCCGCCACCGCCCCGGGCGAGCCGAGCGAGGCAGCTCCAGCGAGCCGCCGGCGACCCGCGCACTCGGAGCGCCGGGGCCGACCTCGACCTCCACGTCGAGGACGTTCGTCCTCCCGAGGAAGCTCGCGATGAAGGGATCGCCCGGGTGGTCGTAGACCTCGCGTGGTGCCCCGACCTGGCGGACCCGGCCCTCGTCGAGGATCGTGATGGTGTCGGCGAGGAAGAGCGCCTCCTCCTGGTCATGGGTCACGATGACGGCGGTGACGCCGGTGCGTTCATGGATGCGCTTGAGCTCCTGCTGCACGTCGGCGCGGATCTTGCGGTCCAGCGCCGACATCGGCTCGTCGAGCAGGAGGAGCTCGGGTTCGATGACGAGCGCACGAGCCAGCGCCACGCGCTGCTGCTGTCCGCCCGAGAGCCGGTCCACCGCGCGATCCTCGAACCCCGTCAGCCCGACCAGTGCCAGCACGTCCCGAACCCGTCGGTTGCGCTCGTCACGGCCGACGCCCTGCATCTCGAGCCCGAACCCGACGTTGCCGACGACGTCGAGGTGGGGGAAGAGCGCGTAGGACTGGAACACGACCCCGATCCCGCGCCGGGCCGGATCGAGCTCCGTCACGTCGCGCTCGCCGATCCGGATCCGCCCGGCCGCCGGCCGGACGAAGCCCGCGACGGCGCGGAGGAGGGTCGTCTTGCCCGATCCCGACGGCCCGAGCAGGGCGTGCATCGTGCCCTCGGGCACGGTGAGGTCGACGCCGTCGATCACCGTGACGGCGCCGTAGCGCACGCTCACCCCGGCGATGCTCAGTCGCGACATGTCCTCAGTCCCTTCCTCGGTCGGGGCGTGGTCCAGCGACGGGACGGACCGTGCGCTGCACGCCACCGACGAGGCGTTGGAGCGCGACGATCAGGACGACCGTCGCGAGGAGCACGAGGGTCGAGAGCGCGTTGATGTCGGGCTTGTATCCCGTCCGGACCAAGGTGTAGATCTCGAGCGGCAGGGTGCGGACCCCGAACGGCATCAGGAAGTACTGGATGACGAAGTTGTTGAACGTGATGGTGAACGCCATCAGCGCACCGCCGAGCACGGCCGAGGAGATCAGCGGCACCACGACACGCGCCTGCGCACGAAGCGCTGAGGCACCGAGCGATCGGGCCGCCTCCTCCAGCGACGGATCGAGCGCGCGGAGGCGCGCCAGCACGATGAAGACCTGGTAGGGCAGCGAGGTCACCAGCGAGCCGAGGAACACGGCGGACGTCGAGCGCCCGATCCCCAGGGTCTGGAAGACCGTCAGCATCCCGATGCCGAGGATCAACCACGGGATGGTGACGGCCGAGAGGAGACCCGCCGAGACCACCGGGAGCGCACGCGGCCGGTGTCGTACCAACCAGACCGACACGCTCGTGCCGATCAGCGCGGAGGCGAGGGCCGTCCCCGTCGAGAGGAGGATGCTGCGGCGCGTCGCGACGAACAGGTCCCCCCGTCCGAAGAGCTCCGTGTACCAGCGCAGCGTGAACTCGAAGGGCAGCGTCCCGTAGCGCGACGCGTTGAAGCTGAGGAGCACGATGACGGCGAGCGGCAGGAACAGCAGGCCCAGAGTCAGGACGATGGTGGTCCGTCGGACGAGGACGCGACCCTGCGACGTGACGGCGCTCACCCGGCCAGCACCCTCGTGCGCCCGCTGCGGACGGGACCACCGTGGCGGCGCGCGCGCACGAACGTCCCCACCGAGCGCCGAAGGGCCTGGAGCAGCCCAAGGACGATGAGCACGGCCGTGAGGAGGGTGAGCGAGAGCACGGCGGCCATCATCGGGTCGTTCACGCGGGTGACCTGGTCGGCGATCACGTTGCCGAACAGGAGACCATCGGGGCCGCCCAGGATCTGCGCCTCGACGAACGAGCCCGCGACGGGGACGAACACGAGCGCGAAGCCGGCGGCCAGGCTCGGCACCGTCAGCGGGAGCACCACCCTCCGGAGCACCGCGAGCCGGCCCGCCCCGAGCGAGCGTGCCGCCTCGAGCAGCCGGTCCGGGATGCGCTCCGAGGCCGCCGCGAGGACGATGATCATGATCGGCAGGTGCTCGTAGACCAGCATCACCGTCGTGGCGCGCGGGGTGTAGAGGAAGCTCGAGCGTGCATCGGCCAGACCCAACGCTCCGAGCGCCGACATCATCGGTCCGCCGGGCGCGATGAGGACCAGGACCGCGTAGATGAGCAGGAGGTAGGACGTCAGGTACGGCACGACGACGAGGCCGAGGAGCACCGGACGGTGGCGGGACGCCGTGCGCGAGATCGCCCAGCCCGCCGGCCACGCGAGGATGCAGGTCGCGACGGTCACGACCGTCGCGAGGCGCAGCGACTTGCCGAGCAGCGGCAGGAGGATCGGTGAGTCGGCGAGCCGATCCCAGCCGGCGAGCGTCGGGCCCTCGACCCCGATGAGGCTCCGGAACGCGAGCAGGCCGAGCGGGACGGCGACCAGCACCGCGAGCAGGACGACGACGGGGCCGGCGAGCACCGCATCACGCAGGAACGTCCGTGCGGACGCTCGCGTGGCGATGGCCGGCCCCGTCACCGTCTTCTGCTCAGCGGATCAGCTGGCCTTGACCTCCTGCCACAGCTCGGTCCACGCCGAGAGCGTCTCCGGCGGGATCGAACCCATCAGCGCGAGCGTCGACAGTGCCGCCGGGTCGGACTGCACGCGTCCCGCGACCTCGGGGTCGAGCTTCGCGTGCACCGTCGCGTTGGCCGGCGCGGGCGAGGAGCGCTCGACGTCGTTGGCCCAACGCTCCTGGAACTCGGCGCTGATCATCCAGTCGATGAACGCGTAGGCGAGGTCCTCGTTCTCGCTGCCCTTGACGATGGTCAGCGTGTCGAGCCACCCGACCGCGCCCTCCTCGGGAACGACGTAGGCGATCGGGTCCCCCGCCCCGAGCTGCGTCCCCGCGAGCCCCGACCAGAGGTTGCCGACCGTGACGGCCCCGGTCGAGAATCCGCGGAGCCAGTCGTCACCGCTCGACCAGTACAGCTGCGTGTTGGCCTTGAGCTCGATGAGCTTCGCCTTGACCGCATCGAGGTCCGGATCGAGCGGGTCCTGGCCGAGGTAGAGCGCGGTCGTCATGACGGCCGTCGCGGGGTCGTCGAAGAACGCGACCTGGCCGGCGTTGGCCGGGTCCCAGAGCGCCGCCCAGGAGTCGATGCCCTCGGGGAACGCCTCGGTGTTGTAGGCGAGCGCGGTCGAGCCCCACATCCACGGCACGCCGTAGAGGTCGTCCCCGCTGCGCAGGTCGCCCTGCGCGAGCAGGTCGGCCGAGAGCTCGTCGGCGTTCTCGAGCCGCGCGAGGTCGAGCGGGACGACGAGGTCCTCGGCGATCGCCTGCTGCAGGTAGGCGATGTTGGGCAGCGCGACGTCGACCGCACCGCCACCCTCACGCATGAGGGAGAGGAGCTCCTCCTCGGAGTTGAAGTACTGGTGGACGACCGTGGCGCCGGTCGCCTCCTCGAATGCCGCGACGGCCCAGTCGATGTCGGTGCCGTAGTCCTGCCAGTTGGTCACCACCAGGGTGCGGCCCTCGCCGATCGGGCCCGTCGCGGACCCCTCGGTCGGGGTGTCGGTCGCCGCCCCTCCGCCGCAGGCCGACGCGACGAGCGCCAGCACGGCGAGCGGGGCGAGGATGCGGACACGGTTCGCGCGTTGCATGCTGTCCCTCCCGGACGATCGGTCCCGCTGCGCCCGGCGGGCGCGGCTCGGAGCTCCCCCGTCGCGCCCGCGGAGCACCGCTCGGCACACGGAACGCTCGTCTACGAGTGTAGCCGGGGCCCGAGCCGATCCTGCCCTCGCGGCCGCGCTCAATCGCCGGGGACGCCTCCGGTGCAGCCGCCGGGGGCGATGCAGTACCGGTCACCCTCGGCGTCGGAGAGCACCCGCTCGTAGGCGCCACCACCGACCTCCCGCGCTGCGGCCTCGGCCTCGGCACGGTCGGAGAACGGCCCGTCGAAGACGACCCAGAGGTCGGGGTTGAGGGAGGCGTAGTACGTCGACCACAGCAGGCCGTCGGCGCCGGCCCGTGCGACGCTCGCTCGGGCGCTCGCCTCGGTCGCCGCCGAGCCGTTGAGGGAGGCGCGCACGACGATCCACCGCTGCTGCCCCGGGAGGAGCACGACGGGCGCGAGGCCGCAGTCCTCGGCGTCCCAGGCGCGCAGCGATGCCGGATCCCGCCCGTCGTCGACCATGACCTCGACGGTCCCGCACGGGCCCCCGAGGGGGACGACGACGCGTCGCGCCGCCTCGGCCTCGGCGTCCGGGCCTCCGTCCGCGCCCGGAGCACCGAGCTCAGGGACGGCCGGGATCTCGTCGAGGAACGGATCGACGACCACGGCGTTGCCGTCGTCGGGAGCCGCGAGCGGAGGCTCCACCGGGGAGTCGTCGAGCAGGAAGCCGACGGCGAGCACGACGACGAGCGCGGCCGCTCCGCCGGTCGCGAACGTGCGGCGGAGCCCGGCCCGACGACCGAGCGGCGCTCGCGCCGCACGGCCCTTCGTGCTTGCGGTCGTACGTGCGCGGCGCGGGGAGCGCACGAGCGGCGTCAACGTCACGTGCGGCACCGGCACGGCCTCGTCGCCACCGCGAACCTCGCTCGGCACGGGCTCACGGGGGGTGGAGGGTCGCGCCGGCGCGCCCCGCTGGCGCTCGCGCATGGTGCGCCGGACGCGCACGCGCCGCTCCGCCGGGACGGGAAGCAGGTGGGGGGGCACCTCGGGGACGACATCGAGCAGGTGGCCGAGCTCTCGATCGTCGATGCGCACGGTGCGCGCCGCTCGCTGCGGTGCCTCGTCGGCACCCGTCATCCGACCTTCGCTCGGCGCCGAGCCCGACGCGGACGATCCGGTCACCGCTGGCGTGGAAGCGGCGAGCCGCACGGCCGCAGCGGCAGCCGCGGCAGACGTGACGTGGGAGGCATCGGGCGGGGTCGCGCTGTCGGGAGCGGGTCGGGGTCGGTCGCCCGGGGCGTCGCCCGCTCGCGGCGGCTCCGACACCGGAGTGACCAGGCGC
>JBEAQO010000079.1:0-4422 GCA_041163825.1 Actinomycetota bacterium
CGCGGGAGCGTCCGGGATGCGGGAGCGTCCGAGGTTCGAGGGAGAGGCGACGCGCGTGGATCGCTTCGGTATGGACCGCCGAATCGACCTGATCGGGTCGATCGGCGTGGTCGCGTTCGGCGTGGCGGTGCTGGTCCTCTCGGGGATGCAGCAGGAGGCCACCGTCGAGTTCGACTCGATCGGGCCGATGGGCCTCCCACGGGTCCTCGGGGCGCTGTTCATCGTGGTCGGTGCGCTCCAGACCGTCCGTACCGTTCGCGGTCTGCGTCGCTTCGGGCGGTACGCGCCCCACGACGGCAGCGAGGACGAACCGGAGCACCACGCGTCGGCGCTCCGTGGCCTGGCCTTCATCGCCGGTTCGATCGGCTACCTCGCGCTGATGCCGGTCCTCGGCTACCTCATCGCCACCCCGTTGGTGATCGTCGCTGGCCTCTGGGCGCTCGAGTTCCGCCGACCGCTACCGCTGGCGCTGATCGCCATCCTGTTCACCGTCGTCGGCTTCTACCTGTTCGGCATCGTGCTGTCCGTCCCGTTGCCGACCGGGTTGCTGACGGACGTCCTCGTACGCATCGGCCTGATCGACGCCATCCGTTGACGCTGAGGCGACCGGTCGTCGGTCGCGAGGGAGGTCGCACCCGTGGGAGCCTTCATCGATCCGCTCCTGGTCGCGCTGCAGCAGCTGACCTCGCCGACGCTCCTCGTCCTCGTCGTCATCGGCGTGGTCTACGGCGTCATCGCCGGAGCCCTGCCCGGGCTGGGGACGACGCTCGCCTACGGGCTCGTCCTGCCGTTCACGTTCGCGATGGACACCGTGAACGCGGTCGCCTTCCTGCTCGCGATCACCGTCGCCATCGGGTACGGCAACAGCCTGCCGGCGATCCTCGTCGGCGTCCCGGGCACACCGGCGGCCGTCCTGACGTGCCTCGACGGCTACGCCCTGCACAAGCGCGGTGAGAGCAGCCTCGCGCTCGGGGTGAACTACGTCTCGGCGCTCGTCGGCCAGCTGGTCTCCATCCTCTTCTTCGTCGTCATGGTCATCCCGCTCGCACGCCTGGCGTACTCGTTCCTCGCCCCCGAGCTCTTCAGCCTCTACCTGTTCGGCGTGGTCGCCATCGTCAGCCTGACGGGCAAGAACGTCCTGAAGGGCATCGCCGCCGCGGGGTTCGGGTTCGCGATCGCCCTGGTCGGGATCGACCCAGTGAACTTCACGCGCCGCTTCGATTTCGGGGTCTTCGAGCTCCGTCAGGGCTTCAGCGTCCCCGCGGTCATCATCGGGCTGCTCGCCGTCAGCGAGCTCCTCCGTCAGACCCGGCAGTCCTTCCAGTGGGACAGCACCCGGACCGACGTCGAGTTCCGGTTCCCCCCGTTCTCACGTATCCGCCGCGCGGTGCCGGCGCTCCTGGGCGGGACGGTCGTCGGGACGCTGATCGGCGCCATCCCCGGCGCCGGGGCGACGCCCGCCGCGATGATCGCCTACCAGCAGGCACAGGCGTTCTCGAAGCATCCCGAGGAGTTCGGCAGGGGGTCGATCGAGGGCATCGCGGCCAACGAAGCCTCGCAGAACGCCTCGAACTCCGGCGAGCTGATCCCGACCCTGGGGCTCGGCATCCCCGGCAGCGGCTCGATGACCCTGCTCCTGGCGGCGCTGAGCATCAACGGCTTCATCCCCGGCCCCAACCTGATCCGCGAGGCCCCGCAGCTCCTCTCCGCGACCATCGCCGGGATGCTTGGTGCCACGGTGCTGCTGCTGATCACGGGCTGGTGGATGGCGAAGCTCCTCCTCCGCCTGCTCAGCGTCAACCGTTCGGTGGTGATCGTCCTCGCGCTCGCGACCGTGACGCTCGGGGTCTACTCGATCAACTACCGGTTGCTCGACGTCTACGTCGCGTTCGCTGCGGGCGCGGTCGGGTACTTCATGCTCCGCTACGGCTACTCCACGGCGGCCGCTGCCCTGGCAGTGGTCCTCGCCAGCGGTTTCGAGGCGCAGCTGCGACGGGGCCTCAACCTGTTCGGTAACGACCCGGCGCAGTTCTTCGGGCGGCCGATCACGGCAGCGATCGTGGTGCTTGCCGCAGGGTTCTTCTTCGTCGGCGCCCGGCGCACGCTCGCGCAGGCGCGTCGGGAGCGGCTGGCTGCCCCTCACGAGACGGAGGCGGTGACCGAGGGTCCAGCCGGCTCCCGCTGATGCGCGCCCTGGTCAAGCGCGCTCCGGAGCCGGGCCTGGACCTGCTCGAGGTCCCGGACCCCGTCGCGGGTCCGGGTGAGGTCGTCGTGACCGTCGCGGCAGCGGCCGTCTGCGGTTCGGACGTGGCGCGCTACTCGTGGACCGAGCCCTACTGGCTCGGCAGGGCGAAGGACATGACGCGCGACCTGCCGCGCGTGCTCGGTCACGAGTTCGCCGGGACCGTGACGGAGCTCGGGCCGGGGGTCGGCGAGGAACTCGCCGGACGTCGGGTCGCGGTGCGCAACATCCTCGGGTGCACCCGTTGCGACCACTGTCGCGATGGTGCCGAGCACGCCTGCGATTCGCGCCGCACGATCGGGGTGCACGTGGATGGCGGCTACGCGGAGCGCGTGGCCATCCCGGCCCGCAACTGCACTCCGCTCGAGGATGACGTGCCGTTCCACCTCGCCGCAGCACTCCAACCCTTCGCGGTCGCCACGCATGCGGTCGCGCGTTCCGTGCCGGTGCCGGGTTCGTCCGCGGCCGTCTGGGGCCTCGGTCCGATCGGGGTCGCCTGCTGCCTCGCGGCTCGGGTCCGAGGCGTCGAGGTCGTCGCCGCGTTCGACGTCAACACGGAACGGGTCGAGGAGGCGCGGTCGCTGGGCATCCCGGCGTGGACGGCCGAAGGTCCGGGTGCGGCGGCCGCTCGACTCGCCGAGATGGTCCCCGCTCGCTCCCTCGATGTCCTGCTCGACTGCGCCGGGGTCCCTGCCGAGGTCCTGCTGGCCCGTACGGTGCTGCGCAAACGGGGCGCGATCGTCCTGGTCGGCAACGCTCGGCACCCGATCGAGGTTGACCTGCTGCCGGTGACGATGGACGAGCAGCGGCTGCTGGGATCGCGCAGCTACTCGAACGCCTCGTGGGAGACCGCGGTGCGCACGCTCGCTCGGAGCGGCTACGCCGCCGCGCTCGGCGACGAGGTCGGCCTCGATGAGGCCCTGGGCCGCTTCGCACTGGCGGCGCAGGGCCGCGGGCGACACTTCACGGTCATCCCCGAGCGAACCGCCTGACGCGGAGCGCTCAGTGCTCGAGGACGACCTTGAGCACCGAGGGGTCGCGGTCGGCGAGCAGTTCGAGCGCCCGCTGGACCTCGTCGAGGGGGAGCTCGTGCGTCACGAGGTCCGTGACATCGATGCGTCCTGCCGCGAGGTGAGCGATCACCTCGGGGAAGGTGTTGGGATGCGCCTGCGATCCCATCACGGTCTTCTCGTGGAACTTGAGGTCCTTGACGGGGATGCGCCCCTCCGGGACCTTCAGTCCGACGACGACGACGCGGCCCCCGGGGGAGCAGCTCTCGACCGCTTGGAGCAGCAGTCGATCGTCCGCTCCACCGGCCGTCTCGAGCACGACCTCCGCACCGTGGCCCTCGGTCCGATCCCGGACGATCGCGGTGAGGTCGTCGTGGCGTGGATCGACGGTCACGACGGCGCCCATTCGCTCGGCGCGCTCGAGTCTCGACGGGACGACATCGGCGATGATGACCTCAGCACCGGCGAGTCGAGCGGCGGCGAGCACACCGAGGCCGATGGCCCCGGCGCCGATCACGACGACGGTCTCTCCGGGCTCGATACGGGCACGATGGATGGCGGCGTGGTAGGACACGGCCATCGGCTGCACGATCGCAGCGAGACGATCCGGCAGGTCGTCGGGAAGGACGTGGCACTGCCCTGCCGGGACCGCGAGCAGGCCCGCCATCGCGCCGGGGTGGTCGACGTGCTCACCCATCACCCGGTACTCCGGGCAGATGTTGCTCCGCCCGACTCGACACAGCCGGCAGGTCCCGCAGCCTGAGGTCGGGTCGATCGCCACCCGGTCGCCCACCTCGAGTCCGACGACGCCGTCGTCGATGGACTCGACGACCCCGAGGGCCTCGTGGCCGAGGACGGTCGGAGGTCGGATGCGTGGGTGGGTGCCGAGGTAGCCCATGAGGTCGGACCCGCACAGCGCGACGGCGGTCGGGCGAATCAGGACCCCGCCGGACGGCAGTGCCGGCTCAGGCAGGTCGACCGATCGGAAGGAGCGGATCCCGTCGAGCATCAGCGCGCGCATGGGGGCCTCCGTGGCGGGTGGTGCGGCGGCAGGGGCCGTCCGGGGGTGCGGTGGACCTGCTTGGTTGCGGGCCCCCGACCGGCATACTAGTGTATTCCGCACGCCCGTCGCTCGGGAGTCGACGGTGCGCACGGATCCAGGACCGCTCG
>JBEAQO010000080.1:0-2790 GCA_041163825.1 Actinomycetota bacterium
GGCCTCGCCCCGCGGACCCGCCGCATGCTGGAGTCCGCGCGCTCGGTCGACTGGATGGTCGTCGCGACCGAGGCCGAGGCGCTGCACCTCGAGTGGACGCTGATCCAGCGCCACGCACCGCGCTACAACGTCGTGTTCCGCGACGACAAGTCGTACCCGGAGCTCGTGATCACGACCTCGGAGGAGGTCCCGCGGGTGCGCATCCAGCGCGGCGCGGTCGCGCGTGGGGACCGTCGCTTCGGGCCCTACGTCAACGCCAACGACCTGCGCGACACGCTCGATCTCCTCATCCGGGTGTTCCCGGTGCGAAGCTGCTCCAAGGGCGTGTACGACCGCGCACGCGCGAGCGGGCGACCCTGCCTGCTCCACCACATCGGACGCTGCGCGGCGCCGTGCACGGGCGAGGTGAGCATCGAGGCGCACCGCGCCCTCGTCGATGACCTCTCGGCCTTCCTGGACGGCGGGAGCGGTCCGGTCCTCGAGCGGCTCGAGCGCGAGATGCGCGAGGCGGCCGACGCGCAGCGCTACGAGGTCGCGGCCCGACGACGCGATCAGCTCGAGGCCGCGCGTCGCGTCGTCGCGAAGCAGCACGTGGTCTGGCCGGCCGAGGCCGATCTGGATGCCGTGGCGTTCCATGGCGACGAGCTCGAGGTCCGCGTGCACGTGTTCCTCGTCCGGCGTGGTCGCCTCGTCGGACAGACCGGCTGGTCGCTCGAGCGGACGGAGGGGCTCGGCACCGACGAACTCGTGACGACGGCCCTCGTCCAGCTCTACGCCGACCGCATCGACGACGTTCCGCCCCTCGTCCTCGTCCCCGCCGCACCGGCCGAGGCGGACGTGCTCACCGAGCTCCTGACCGAGCGCCGGCGTGCGAGCGGTCGGAGCGGTGCTGCCCGCGTCCGTCTCGTCGTGCCGCAGCGCGGGGATCGGCTGGCGTTCCTGCGCACCGTGGAGGACAACGCCCGCATCGCCTTCGAGCGCTCGCGCCTGAAGCGCGCGAACGATCTCGACGCTCGCAGCCGAGCGCTGACCGAGCTCGCCAGCGCGCTCGGGCTCGAGGAGGCTCCGCTGCGCATCGAGTGCTACGACATCTCCCACCTCGGCGGGACCGGCGTCGTCGCCTCCATGGTGGTCCTCGAGGACGGGCTCCCGCGCCCACGTGCCTATCGCAGCTTCAAGCTCTCGCGCGACGCCAACGACGACCCGGCCGCGATGCGTGAGGTCGTCCGCCGGAGGTTCGAGCGCCTGCTCGAGGAGCAGGCGGCGCCCGTCCCGCCGGGCGGTGAACCGCGCTCGTTCGCCTACCCGCCCCAGCTCGTGATCGTCGATGGGGGACCGACCCAGCTCGCCGCCGCGCTCGAGGGGGTGGCGGACCTGCCGCTCGAGGGTGTCGCGTTCGCGGCGCTCGCCAAGCGTCAGGAGGAGCTGTGGCTCCCCGGGGCCAGCACGCCGGTGACGCTCCCTCGCGGGTCCGAGGCCCGCTACCTGGTCCAGCGCGTGCGCGACGAGGCGCACCGCTTCGCGCTCGCGCACCAGCGTCGCCGGCGCAGGGCGAGCGTGACGGGCTCCGCGCTCGAGCGCGTCCCGGGCATCGGTCCCTCCCGGCGGCGGGCCCTGCTCAAGCGCTTCGGCTCGGTCGCTGCCATCGCACGCGCGAGCGACGAGGACCTCCTCGCGATGCCGGGGCTCTCTCCTACCATCGTCGCCGCCCTGCGCGCCGAGCTCGGCGCCACGACGGGCTCGTCCGGCACGGCCGGCACGGAGGCGGACGGATGACCGATCCGACGGGCGCCCCCGGGGTGCCCGGAGCGCCCGGACCGACCGGCGCGTCCCCGACGTCCGAGGCGGCCACGACGTCCGAGGGCTCGGGAGCCGCCGATCGACGACGCATCCTCGTGATCACGGGGATGTCGGGGGCGGGCCGCTCGACGGTGTCGAACGTGGTCGAGGACCTCGGGTGGTTCGTCATCGACAACCTGCCGCCCACGCTCATCGCGCCGGTCACCGACCTCGCCTTCGCGCCGGGTTCATCGGTTTCCAAGCTCGCGCTCGTCGCCGACGCCCGCGGTCGCGAGTTCTTCGGGCAACTCCTGGAGGCGATCCGCGACCTGCGCGCCACGGACGCGGACGTGCTCGTGATCTACCTCGAGGCCGACGACGAGGCCCTCGTCCGTCGCTTCGAGGAGACGCGCCGTCGCCACCCGGCCGCCGGGACGCCGGGGTCGCAGCGGGCATCGCGCGCGAGCGCGAGCTCCTGCGCGAGCTCCGCGGCGCCGCCGACCTCGTCATCGACTCGAGCCGCAGCAACGTCCACGAGCTCCGCGAGCGCGTCCTCGGAGCGCTCGCGGAGGAGGCCGATGGTTCGGACGGGATGCGCATCGATGTCGTGTCGTTCGGGTTCAAGCGCGGGGCGCCGCGCGAGGCCGACCTGATGCTCGATGTGCGCTTCCTGCCCAACCCGCACTGGGACCCGGAGCTGCGCCCGCTGACGGGCCTCGACGAGCGCGTGCGCGAGCGGGTCTTCGCCAGCGACCAGGCGCGAGCCTTCGTCGCTGCCGCCGAGGCCATGCTGGACGTCGCGATGCCCGGCTACGTCGAGGAGGGCAAGCACTACCTCACCATCGCGGTCGGTTGCACGGGCGGGAAGCATCGCTCGGTGGCGGTCGCCGAGGCGATCGCCGCGCACCTGCGGCGCACGAGCGGTCTCCGGGTGGCGGTGACGCACCGCGACCTCGGCGCCGAGTGAACGGGGACCGGACCCGGTGAGGGCGCCCGGCGGGTTCACCGAGG
>JBEAQO010000081.1:0-2852 GCA_041163825.1 Actinomycetota bacterium
GTCCGTCCTACCCTCCCGGCTCGCGCGAGCGTGGCGGAACCGGTAGACGCGCCGGGTTTAGGTCCCGGTGACCGCAAGGTCGTGGGAGTTCGAGTCTCCCCGCTCGCACGTCGGAACCGCACCGAGCCCGAGGGACCACGTGCCGGACCCCACTCCCGCCCGCGCCGGTGCCGCGGCCGCACGGCTCGAAGCGGCCCTCGCGACGATCTCGGACTGGCCCGTGCCCCACGCCGGTGCCGTCGCGGTGGACGCCGGCGGCACCCTGGCCCGGGCGGGCGACGTCGGGACCCCCCGGCCCGTCGCCTCGGTGACCAAGCCCGTCGTCGCCTGGGCCACGCTCGTCGCGGTCGCGGACGGCCGCCTCCGCCTCGACGACCCGGCCGGCCCCACGGCCGGGCAGGGCGCGACGGTCCGCCACCTGCTCGCCCATGCGGCCGGGCTGGACCTCGACGCCGCGGGGACGCCGATCGCACCCGGTCGGCGGCGGCGCTACTCGAACCATGGCTACGAGGTCGTCGGTGACCTGCTCGCCCGGCGCTCCGGCCGTCCGCTTCCCGAGGTCGTCGGCGCGACGGTGCTCGGGCCGCTCGGCATGGAGGGCGCCGAGCTCGTCGGCAGCGCGGCCAGCGGACTCGTCGCGAGCGTCGATGACCTCGCACGCTTCGCGCGCGAGCTGCTCGCGCCGACCCTGCTGCCTCGTGCGCTCGCCCACCAGGCGTGCAGCATCGCGTTCCCCGGACTCGACGGCGTCCTCCCCGGCCTCGGGCCGCAGCGACCCAACGACTGGGGGCTCGGCCCGGAGCTGCGAGGGACGAAGGACCCGCACTGGTCGAGCAGCCGGCTCTCCCCGTCGACCGTGGGGCACTTCGGCCGGAGCGGCGCGACGCTCTGGGCCGATCCGACACGCGGGGTCGGGCTCGTGACGTCGTCGGGACGCGACTTCGGCGACTGGGCGCTCACCGCCTGGCCGCTGCTGGATGACGCCGTGCTCGACGCCCTCGATGCTGTGGACGCCTAGCTGGACGCGGTCGGGCCGCTCGGACCGAGGAGCCGCGCGAGCTCGGGAGCGAGCGCGCGGAAGGCGGCGCCCCGATGGCTGATCGCGTCCTTCTCCGGCGCGGCCAGCTCGCCGTTGGTCCGACCATCCGGCGTCGCGTCGGCGAGGAACAGCGGGTCGTAGCCGAAGCCCCTCGCTCCGCGAGGGGCTTCGACCACACGCCCCTCCATCGTGCCGCGCAGGACGAGCTCCGAGTCGCCGACGACCAGCGCCGCCGCGCAGACGAACCGCGCGCGGCGCGCCTCGGGCGCCTCGGCCCCGCGCGCGGCGAGCTCGGCGAGCAGGCGCGCGTTGTTGGCGGCATCGTCGCTCGGCTCGCCGGCGTAGCGGGCCGAACGCACGCCGGGGTCACCCCCCAGCGCATCGACCTCGATGCCCGAGTCGTCGGCGATCGCGGGCAACCCGGTCGCCCGCGCGCAGGCTCGGGCCTTGATGAGCGCGTTCGCCTCGAAGGTCTCGCCGTCCTCCACCGGGCTCGGGACGCCGTGCGCATCCATCGGCTCGAGCCCGACGTCGATGCCGGACGCTGCCAGGATCGCGGAGACCTCCGCGAGCTTGTGGGTGTTCGCGGTCGCGACGACGACCACGGGGCGTGACGCGCTGCTCACGCCGGATCGAGCGCGCGACGCTGATGAGCGACGAGCTCCGCGATGCCGGCGAGCGCGAGATCGAGCATGGCGTCGTGCGTCGCCCGATCGAACGGCGGCCCCTCCGCGGTCCCCTGGACCTCGACGAGTCGGCCATCGGCGACGGCGACGACGTTCATGTCGACGGAGGCGGCCACGTCCTCCGCGTAGTCGAGGTCGAGCCGCGCCTCGCCGTCGACCAGCCCGACCGAGACCGCAGCCACCTGCGACACCAGCGCAGCACCCGCGCCGATCGCCTCGAGCGCACGTGCGAGCGCCACGTAGCCCCCCGTGATGGCGGCGGTCCGGGTGCCCCCGTCGGCGGAGAGGACGTCGCAGTCGACCGTCAGGGTCACCTCCGGCAGACGATCGAGATCGACCGCGGCGCGCAGCGACCGACCGACCAGGCGCTCGATCTCCTTCGATCGGCCGCTCACACCGCCCCGGTCGCGCCGGATGCGCGAGCTCGCCGACCCCGGCAACATCGCGTACTCGGCCGTCACCCACCCGCGACCGTCCCGCCAGCGCGGTCCTCCGTCCTCGACGCTCACCGCGCACAGCACACGGGTCGACCCGAAGCTCACGAGCGCCGAACCGACCGGAGCGCGCTGGACATCGAGCTCGAAGGCCACCGGACGGAGCGCACCGGCGGAACGGTCGGTGCGTGGTGTCGTCACCTCGTGCCCCTCGGTCGTCGTCGCACCCGGCAGCCGGGCGTTCGATCGCCGGACGGGACCGGCATGTCGCTCCTCGGAGTCGGCGCGAGCGCCGCCCTCAGTCGGACGCTCCGACAGCGTAGGTGGCGAGGTCCTCGGCGAGCGTGACCGGGCCCGCGAACGCCGCTCGGGCCTCGGCGAGGGCACGCGCCCGGTCGGTCGCGCCCGCGAGGTGCGTGAGGACGAGCCGGGCCACACCGGCCTCGTGCGCGATGGCGCCCGCGCCCTCGGCGGTGAGGTGGATGCCCGGTGGATGCTCGTCCGCCCGACCGGTCCAGGTCGCCTCGCACACCAGGAGGTCCGCGCCCCGTGCGAGCTCGACCAGCCCCTCGCTCGCCGCCGTGTCGCCGGAGACCACGATGCGGTGCCGCCCGTCGTCGATCGCGACGGCGACCGTGGGGACCGGGTGGACGACGTCGGCGAAGGCGAGGGTGAGCGGTCCGACCTCACGCA
>JBEAQO010000082.1:0-11351 GCA_041163825.1 Actinomycetota bacterium
TGCGCGTGCGCATCGAGCGCCTCTCCGGCTCGCTCCCCGTCCGGCTCACTCCCGGCCGGCCGCCGGAGCGCACCCCCGGTCGCCGAGCCTAGGGCGCGCGAGGCCCCCGTCTAGCATCCTGCGCGGGAACGAGGGGGCCGTCGCGCCGTGCCACAGGACGTCGAACCACACCCATCGCCGGCGGCCCGCTGGCTCTTCGCCGATCAGCTCGGGCCCTCGGCCCTCGACGGCCTCGCGCACGACGTCCCGGTCGTCCTGATCGAGTCGATGGCCCAGCTCGGCTCCCGGCGATGGCACCGCGCGAAGCTGCATCTCGTGCTGGTCGCGCTGCGCAGCCGCGCCGCCGAGCTCGGCGAGCGTGCCATCCACGTGACCGCCGGAGACCACGCGAGCGGCCTCGCGGCCACCGGGCTCGCCGCCTCGACCATCGAGGCGATCGAACCGACCTCGCGCGCGGCCGAGGCGCTCGTGCGTCGGCTCGGGCTCGCCCGGATCGTCCGCAACACCGGGTTCGCGACCCATCGCGACGAGTTCGCCGAGTGGGCCCGCGACCGCGGGGACCGGCGCCTGCTCCTCGAGGACTTCCAGCGCTGGCAGCGTCTCCGCCACGGCGTGCTCGTCGAGGACGGCGAGCCGGTGGGAGGACGCTGGAACCTCGACGCCGACAACCGCGAGCCCCCGCCGCGCGGGGCGACGACGCTGGGGCTCGCCGCACCGTGGGCGCCGGTCGAGGGCGAGATCGACGAGCAGGTGCGCGCGGACCTCGACCGCTGGACCGCCGAGGGTCGCATCTCGACCATCGGGGAGGACGGTCCGCGCTGGTTCGCCGCGACCCGCAGCGAGGCGCTCGCCGCCCTCGAGCACTTCATCGCGACACGGCTCGCCGCCTTCGGTCCCTACGAGGACGCGATGCTGGACGCCGACCCGGCGATGGCGCACTCGCTGCTCTCGGTACCGCTGAACCTCGGGCTCCTGCATCCGCTCGAGGTGGTGCGTGCCGCGGAGACCGCCTATCACGAGGGACGGGCGCCGCTCAACAGCGTCGAGGGCTTCGTCCGGCAGGTGCTCGGCTGGCGCGAGTACGTCTGGGGCCTGTACTGGTGGTTCGGCGAGGACTACCGCCACGCCAACACCCTCGAGGCGCGAGCGCCGGTCCCCGACTGGCTCGAGGACCTCGACGCCCACCGGACCGTTCGCGCCGCCTGCGTCTCGGCGACGCTCCGTGACGTGCGCGAGCATGGCTGGACCCACCACATCCCGCGGCTGATGGTGCTCGGCAACCTCGCCCTGCAGCGTGGCATCGATCCGAGGGCGCTGACCGACTGGTTCCACCGGGCGTTCGTCGACGGCCACGACTGGGTGATGCTGCCCAACGTCGTCGGCATGAGCCAGTGGGCCGATGGCGGCCGCATGGCGACCAAGCCGTACGCGGCGGGCGGCGCCTACCTCGACCGGATGGGCGACCACTGCCGTCGCTGCCCCTACGACCCGAAGGTGCGCGTCGGGCCGACCGCCTGCCCGTTCACCGCGGGCTACTGGGCCTTCCTCGACCGCAACGCCGAGCGGCTGGCCGGCAACCACCGCATGTCGCGGGCGCTCGCCGGCCGTCGGCGCCTCGCCGACCTCGACGAGGTCGTCGCGCAGGAGGCCGCGCGCGGAGGCTCGGCACCGTGCGGTGCCGAGCCTCCGAGACGTGGAAGGGCTAGGCGCGGAGCTCCGCGGTCAGGACGTTGGCGAACACCAGCCACGCGAGCAGGGTCTTGGCCGCGAGGCTCAGGGTGATGTAGACGTACTCGCCGAAGATGTAGTCCTTCCAGCGACCGACCTGGCGGTACTGGAGCCACATGTTCATGCCGAACGACCAGAACAGCAGGAACTGGACCACGAGGATGACGTAGACGAAGCCCGGGACCGTCCCGCCGCCCTGGATGACGTAGTAGACGAGGAGCAGCCACGGGACGAGCCCGAACACGGTGCCCCACCAGAAGGCGCTCATGTCCGGGTCCTCGACCGACTCGCGACGCTCCATGATGAGCCCGAAGATGATCATCGCCGAGTTGGCGGCGAACATCCCGACGACCGCGCCGACGTCCCAGATGCCGACGAACATCGCGATGAGCACGACCATGATCGACGACGAGATCGAGTACTCGATCCAGCGTGCGTAGTTCGCGCGCTCGTCGAGCTTGCGCTCGTACCAGCCACGCAGCGGGAGCGCCGTGAGCAGGTGGTCGGCCGCCGCGAACGCGAGGAAGACGGCGACCCACAGTCCGACACGGACGGACCCGACCTGCTCGACCGGCGGGAACTCCCCGCGGCCGACGCCGGAGATCGCGGCGACCGGGTCGTCCGAGAGGAAGCTGCCGAGCAGCGGCAGTGCGAGGTCGTTGGAGAGGGCGAGGATCGCGATGACCTGCCCGAGGTGCGCGACCCCGTTGAAGAGATTGTAGTTGCGCAGCCGGCGGTACCGCGTGGCGCGGTCCGGTGCGGTGGTCGTGGACACGTGATCCTCCGGGTTCGGTGGGCGCTGGGGAGCGACGAGCGGTCGTTCGCCCCGTGCACGGACCGCTCCGGCCCCGAGCGTAGACTCTGCGCTCCCGCGCGGGCGTGCTTCCGCGGCGACACGCGAGGAGCTCCCCCTTGCCACGCTGGACCCCTGAGGACGCCCCGCGCGTCGACGGCGCGCTCGCGCTCGTGACCGGTGCGAGCTCGGGCCTCGGCGCCGCGACCGCGACGGCGCTGGCCGGCCGGGGCGCGCGCGTGCTGCTCGCCAACCGCGACACGGTGCGCACCGCCATCGTCGCCGACCGCATCCGGGCCCGCTTCCCGGGGGCGGTCGTGGAGCACGTCCCGCTCGACCTCGCCGCCCTCTCGAGCGTCGCGACGGCGGTCGAGCGCGTCCGCGCGGAGCACGGCGCCCTCGACCTCCTCGTCGCGAACGCGGGCGTCATGGCGACGCCCTACGTCCGCACGGTCGATGGCTTCGAGCTGCAGCTGGCGGTCGACCACCTCGGCCACCAGGCGCTGGTCGCAGGGCTCCTCCCCGAGCTCGCCGCCGCCCCCGCAGGACGGATCGTCGTCGTCTCCTCCGGCCTGCACCGCATCGGCCGCATCGACGTCGAGGACCTCGACTGGGAGCGGCGCCGCTACCGCCCATGGCAGGCCTACGCCGACGCGAAGCTCGCGAACCTCCTCTTCGTCGCCGAGCTCGCCCGCCGGCTCGCGCTCGCCGGGTCGCCCGTGACGGCGCTGGCCGCGCATCCGGGGCTCGCCGCGACCGAGCTGCAGGCCGTCGGTCCGGGGATGCGTGGCGGTCTGCGGGGTCGGCTCGCCTCGAGCGTCGTGCCGGCCGCCTCGCACCTCGTCGCGCAGAGCGCGGAGCGCGGAGCGCTGCCGCAGCTGCGCGCCGCGCTCGACCGGGACCTCCCCTCGGGCACCTTCCTCGGCCCCGACGGGTTCGGCGCGATGCGCGGCTGGCCGACGGTCGAGACGCCGTCACGGCGCGCGCGGGATCCCGAGCTCGCGCATCGGCTGTGGGACGAGACGGAGCGGCGCACCGGGGTCCGCGCCCCGCTCCCGGGCTGACGGAGCGTCGGCCGCGCGATCGACGGCGGTCCCGCACAGCACGCCGCCGCGACGGACGCTACGCGCTGATCGGCACCGTCCAGCCGTGGGGGTCGGGCGACTCGGCCCGCTGGATCGCGAGCAGCGCCGCGCGCAGGCGCAGCGTGTTCGGGCCGACCTCACCCGTCCCGACGGTGTGCTCGCGGCCCCCCGCGACGAGCGTCCCGACGCCGGAGAGCACGGCGGCCGTGCCGGAGAGCGCGGCCTCGCCCTGCCACCCGAGGAGCTCCTCGACGGTGACGTCGCGCTCCTCGACGCGGTAGCCGAGCTCCCGTGCGAGCGTGAGGACGGAGTCCCGCGTGATGCCATGCAGGAACGACGGGTCGAGGGCGCGGGTGACGACGCGCTCGTCGTCGAGGAGCAGGAAGTTCGCGGCGCCCGTCTCCTGCACGAGCCCCCCCGGCGAGAACAGCACCTGGTCGCAGCCGAGCTCGCTCCGCGCCCGGCGCGTGATCCCGAGCGCCATCACGTAGTTCGCGCCGGCCTTCGCCTCGCCGAACTGCGGGGTGGTGCGCGGCACCTCGGTCTCGACGAGCAGCTTCAACGGCCGCACCCCACCGGCGAAGTAGTCACCGACGGGGCTCGCGATGACCGCGAGCGTCGCGGTCGCGGACGGGGTGGCGGCGGCCCCGATGTTGGGTTCCGTGCCGAACAGCATCGGCCGGAGGTAGAGCGCACCCGGTGGGTCGGGCACGGCCGAGAGGTTCTCGGAGACGGCGGCTCGGATCATGCCGTCGAGCAGGTCCTCGTCGGGGACCGGGAGGCAGAGCAGCTCGGCGGTCCGGCGCATGCGCGCGATGTTGCGGTCGGGACGGAACAGGCGGACGACGCCATCGACGCCGCGGTGCGCCTTGAGCCCCTCGAAGCAGGCGCTGCCGTAGTGCAGGACGTGCGCGAACGGGTGGAGCACGAACGGCTCGACCGGCGTGACCGTCGGGGCCGAGAACGCCCCGTCGTTCGCCGCGGCGACGACCATCGCCGGGGCGGCGACCGTCCCGAAGGCGACGTTGATCGAGGCCGACGTGCCCGCGTCGCTGGCCATCCCGTCCTCCGAGCGTCTGGGCGAGGTCCTCGGACGATAGCGACCGGCGTCCCCGGCCCGGGCATCGCACGGTTCGCATCACCGCCGGTGCCCTCGCGCCGGTCCCCGTCCCGAGCACGACGGCCGGACCGCTAGCGTCCCCTCCCCCGGACGTCGGTCCCCGGCGGCCGGGCCCCGTCCCGAAGGACCATCCCATGCACCGCACGAGACCATCGAGGGCGCGTACCGCCGCGTCCCTCGCCGTCCTCGCGCTGCTCGTCGCCTCGTGCGGCGGTACCAGCGAACCCGAGGCGGCGGGCGGCAGCTGCGCCAAGGAGGACCTCGCCCTCGTCAGCGAGGGCGTGCTGACCATCGGCACCGACGACCCGGCGTTCCCGCCCTGGTTCGACTTCGATCCGACCAGCGGCAACGGCTTCGAGTCGGCGGTCGCCTATGCCGTCGCCGAGGAGCTCGGCTTCACCCGCGACGAGGTCGTCTGGACCACCGTCCCGTTCAACGCGTCCTACGCGCCCGGGCCGAAGGACTTCGACTTCGACATCAACCAGATCTCCATCACGCCCGAGCGGGCCGAGGCGGTGACCTTCTCCGACGGGTACTACACCGTCAACCAGGCCATCATCGGCTTCGAGGGCTCGCCGGCCGCCGGCGCGACGAGCGTCGCGGACCTGAAGGGCGTGAAGCTCGGTGCGCAGGTCGGCACCACGAGCCTCGCGTTCATCACGGACGTGATCCAGCCCGACGTCGAGCCGCTGGTCTTCGACACCAACAACGACGCGAAGTCGGCCTTCGAGGCCGGCACGCTCGATGCGCTGGTGCTCGACCTGCCGACGGCGTTCTACGTCGTGGCGGTCGAGATCGAGGGTGCGCAGGTCATCGGCCAGTTCCCGACCGTCGGGGACGAGCCGGAGCAGTTCGGGCTCCTCTTCGAGCTCGGCAACCCGCTCGCGGACTGCGTGGACGAGGCCCTCGGGCGTCTGCGCGACTCGGGCCGTCTGGCGGACATCGAGCGCGAGCAGCTCTCCGAGGCCACCGGCGCCCCGGTGATCGCGCTCGACTGATCGGACGCCGCATGCGCACGCGACCCGCTGACGTCCGACGGTGACCCCGACGGACGCGGCGGTCGCGACGACGAGCGGGCCCGGCTCCGGCCGGGCCCGCCGTCGTGCGCACGAACGTCGTCAGCGGCTGCGGAGCACCGTGCTCGCCGCGGCGAGCACCGCGGCGGTGGTCGTCGCGATCGCGATGCTCGTTCCCCGCGCGGCCGGCTGGCCCTCGGTCGAGGAGCGCTTCTTCTCCCGCGAGGCCTTCCTCGAGGCGCTGCCGCAGGTCTGGGCGGCGATCGGGCTCAACGTCCGCATCTTCCTGATCGCCGAGGCGATCATCCTCGTCACGTCGCTGACCGTCGCCGTCATCCGCTCCAGCCGTTCCCCGCTGCTCTTCCCGTTGCGTGCCGCGGTGACCGTGTACGTCCACGTGGTGCGCGGCGTCCCGCTGATCCTCGTGCTGTTCCTGTTCGGGTTCGGGGTGCCGGCCCTGCGGCTCGAGGGCGTCACCAACGACCAGACGTTCTGGGCGATCGCCGCGCTCGTGTTCGGCTACACGCCCTACGTGTCGGAGGTCTTCCGGGCCGGCATCGCCTCCATCCACGAGTCGCAGCGCGCCGCCGCGCGCTCGCTCGGCCTGTCGAGCTGGCAGACGCTCCGCTTCGTCGTGCTGCCCCAGGCGACCCGGCGCGTGATCCCCCCACTGCTCAACGACTTCGTCGCGCTCCAGAAGGACTCGGCGCTGGTCGCGTTCCTGGGTCCCATCGACGCGTTCCGCCGCTCACAGATCATCGTCTCGAGCTCGTTCAACTACACGCCCTACCTCGCGGCCTCACTGATCTTCATCGCGTTCACGGTCCCGCTGGCGCTGCTGACCGACTGGCTCATCGCCCGCCAGCAGCGGCGCACGACCTCGGGGGCCGTCCGATGACTCCGATGAGCCCCGCATCCGGCCCCAAGCTGGTCCTGGAGGGCGTCCACAAGGCCTTCGGTGAGCTCGCGGTGCTGACCGGTGTGGACCTCGCCGTCACGGAGCACCAGGTGGTGTCGCTCATCGGCGCCTCCGGCTCGGGCAAGTCGACCCTGCTCCGGTGCGTCAACCTGCTCGAGGCCATCGACGACGGACGCATCCTGCTCGACGGGGACGAGATCTCGGAGCCGGGTCGGCCGGCGGACCCGGTCCGCCGGCGCATCGGCATCGTGTTCCAGTCGTTCAACCTCTTCCCCCACCTCTCGGTGCTCGACAACGTGACCCTGGCACCCCACCGCGTGCTCGGGCGGCCCCGGCGCGAGGCGCGCGCGGCCGCACTCGAGCTCCTCGGTCGCTTCGGGCTCGCCGACAAGGCCGGCGACTACCCGGACCGGCTCTCCGGGGGTCAGCAGCAGCGCGTCGCCATCGTCCGAGCGCTCGCGATGGACCCGGAGCTCATGCTCCTCGACGAGATCACCTCGGCGCTCGACCCCGAGCTCGTCGGGGAGGTCCTCGCGATCGTCCGGGAGCTCAAGGACCAGGGCATGACGATGCTGCTGGCGACCCACGAGATGGCCTTCGCGCGCGAGATCTCCGACGTCGTGGTCTTCCTCGACGAGGGCCGCGTCGTCGAGCAGGGACCGCCGTCGCGGCTCTTCGCCGATCCGAGCGAGGAGCGCACCCGACGCTTCCTCGCCCGCATCGTCGAGGGCGGACGCCTCGGATGACGGCGTCTCCCCTCGCGAGCGGTGCGGACCCGGACGACGTCCCGCTGCTCGAGTTCGACCCGTCCCCGCACGCGGTCATCGAGCCGGAGATGACGATGCGCGGGGCGCGCATCCCCGAGCGCTTGGTCCTGTGCTTCTTCCGCGACGTCATCGCCACCGAGGTCGATGGTCGCCTGCCGATCGTCCACCGGCTCACCTCCGAGGTCGGTCCCCACCCGGTCTGGGTCGATGGCGAGGACGCGCGTGCGGTCGGCGTGCTCCATCCGGGCGTCGGTGCGCCGCTCGCGGCCGCCTGCCTCGAGGAGGCCATCGCCGCCGGCGCGCGCACCGTCGTCGCCGTCGGGGGTGCGGGAGCGCTGGTCCCCGAGCTCGCGCTCGGCCACGTCGTCGTCCCGGACGCCGCCGTGCGCGACGAGGGCACGTCCTACCACTACCTCCCGCCGTCCCGCACCGTCGAGGCCGATCCCGAGGTGCTCGCCGCGACCCTCGCGTTCCTCGATGCCCGCGGAGTCCCGCACCGGGCGGCCCCGACCTGGACCACCGACGCCCTCTACCGCGAGACCCCGGCGCGCGTCGCACGTCGGCGGGCCGAGGGCTGTGTCACGGTCGAGATGGAGACGGCGGCCTTCTACGCGGTCGCGCGCTTCCGGGGCATCACCTGCATCCAGCTGCTCTACGCCGCGGACGACCTCTCGGGCGAGACGTGGGACGACCGTGGTTGGATGGGCGCCCGCGACGTCCGGACCTCGCTCTTCCGGCTCGCCCTCGACCTCGCCCGGGAGCTGTGACGATGCGCACGATCGACCCCGGGGGACGCACGGCCGCACCGGAGCGCGGGCCCGACGCGCGGGACATCGACCTCGTGCTCGTCGGTGCGACCGGGTTCACCGGGGGGCTCGTCGCGGACGACCTCGCCGCACGCCTCGTCGGCATGGGGCTGCGATGGGCCCTCGCCGGCCGCTCGCGCGAGCGGCTCGAGGCCGTCGCCGCGCGACTCGAGTCCGCCGGGGGCGTCGTCCCGGAGCTTCGCGTCGTGGATGCCCACGACGACGCGGCGCTGGCCGCCCTCGCGCGCTCGACCCGCGTGGTCGCGACGACCGTCGGGCCCTACGCCCAGCACGGGGTACCGCTCGCCCGCGCCTGTGCCGAGGCGGGGACCCACTACGCCGACATCACCGGCGAGCCGGCCTTCGTGGCGCGACTGCGGCGGGAGCTCGATGACGTCGCTCGTGCCAGCGGAGCGCGGCTCGTCACCTGCTGCGGCTTCGACTCGGTCCCTCACGACCTCGGGGCGCGCTTCGCCGCGGCGGCGCTGCCCCAGGGCGGTCCGATCGAGCTCGCCGGCTACGTCCAGGCGCGCGGCGGGATGAGCGGTGGGACGGCCGCCTCGGCCCTCGGCGCGATCGCGGGCGGCGGACCGCGCGGCCGCCGCGGTCGCCCGGCGCCGCGGAAGGGCTCGCGGAACGGTGCGCGCAGCGGCACGCGGAGCGCGTCGACGGCCGTCCGCGAAGCGACGGCGCTGCCCATCGGGATCCATCGCGTCGCAGCGCTCGGCGGCTGGGGCCTGCCGCTGCCCACGATCGACGCCGCCATCGTGCTCGAGAGCGCGCGCCGGCTCGAGGGCTACGGGAGCGCGTTCCGCTACGGGCACTACGCGCTCGTCCGCCGCCGGCGCACGGTCGCGCTCGCCACGGCTGGGCTCGGGCTCGCGCTCGCCGCCGTGCGGCTGGCGCCGACGCGCGCAGTGCTCGCCCGGCTGCTGCCCTCCCCGGGTGAGGGCCCGGACGCCGAGGCCCGCGAGCGTGGACGGTTCCGGGTCACCTTCCTCGGACGTGCCGGCGACGTCCGGGTCACGGCCCGCGTCTCCGGCGGGGACCCGGGCTACGGCGAGACCTCCCGCATGCTCGCCGAGGCCGCCCTCACGCTCGCGTCCGGCGAGGCACCCGAGGTGGCCGGCGTCGTCACCCCGTCCGTCGGTCTGGGTGAGCCCTACCGCCGGCGCCTCGAGGCGCGGGGCATGCGCTTCGAGCTGCTCGAGGGACCGGAGGCCGGGGAGGGACGCGGCGCCTGAGCCCGGCGCCGTCCGACGCACGCCACGGTCATGCCGCGCCTCGTGCCCGATCGTGCTCGGCGACGCTGCGCACCCCCGTGAGGGCCGCGAGGGCGACCCCGAGCGCCGCACCGGTCGCGTTCGCGAGCACGTCCGCGCTGTTGGCGATGCGACCCGTCGGGACCAGCAGCTGGAAGCCCTCGACGGCGAGCGAGAGCACGACCGCCGCGAACCAGACCGTCCCGAGCGCGGTCCGTCGCCACCAGGCGGCGAGCATCGCGCCGACCGGGACGAAGAGGGTCACGTTGTCGATCACGGGCCGCCACGCGATGCCCGCGAACCCCCAGGCACCCTCGACCGGATCGAGGTAGAGCTGCGGGTCGGCACCGATGCCCTCACCGCCGATCAGGGTCAGCTCGGCGACGGCCGCGATGGTCAGCCACGCCCCGACGAGCGCGATCAGCCCCGAGCTCGCACGAGCGCCACGGCGTCGCAGCAGCGCGAGGACGACGAGCCCGAGGGCGACGAGCGCGATGACGGCGAGCGCGAACCCGGTCGCGTCGAGCTCCGCTCGCAGCCCGCGCACCGTCGGCAGGCCCACCTACGTTCGCACCAGGTACAGCTGCACCTCGATGGAGGCCGCGTCGGAGACCGAGAGCACGATCGGAGCGCGGGGCGCCTCGATGCCGAGGTCGGAGAGCAGCAGGTCGACGGTGCCGCGCACGAGCAGGCGCGGACCCTCCACGCTGACCTCGAGCTCCGCCTCGACGGCTCGCGAGGCATCGCCGATCGTGAGCGTGCCCGGCACGACGACGCGAACGACCTCACCGGGCGCGGGCACCCGATCGGCCTCGAACGGCTCCGCGAGCTCGAAGCCCACCGTCAGCCCACCGAGGAGCGAGCGCACGCGCCCGTCCCGCAACGAGCTGTCGCTGGTGAGGCCGTCGAGGGGTGCGGTGAAGCTCGCGGTGGTGACCGTCGTGCCCTCCACGGTGACGCTGCCGGAGACGTCGCCGGTGCGGCCGTTGGCGGTGAAGGCCCCGATGGTCGAGAGTTCCTCGTCGACGAGGTACCCGACGTACGAGCCCGTCCCCGCCGCGAGGTCGAGCGGCACGCCGGTGTCGACGGTCCAGACCCCGGCGAGCTCCGTGACCTCGCCCTCGACCGGCACCGCGCCACCCGCCGCCTCGGAGCCGCCCGCCCCGGGCCCGCCGGCGCTCGCCTCGGGAGCGGTCGCGGGGGGCACCTCGGGTGCCGCGGGCGCCGAGCCGGCGTCACGACCGACGAGCCACCACGCGGCGACGCCGGCGGCGGCGAGGACGACGACGGCGAGGATGGCGACGCGCAGGCGATCGGGACCACGGCCGTCGGCGCGCCCGGGGGCGTCGGACGAGCGGTCGGCAGCGTCGGCACGGCGTTCGGGCACGATCGATCCCCTCGGTCCCTGCGGGGCCCCTGCCCCGCGGCGTGGTTCCATGGTGCCACGGCCGGCCGCCCCCGGCGGGTGGCCGGGAGGACGGGCGTGGAGGACAGGGACGGCAGCGACGGCACCCCGGGCGGACCGGTGCCGGGGCGCGGGCGCGCCGTGATCGCGGGGGAGCTCGCGGAGCTCCGTCGGCATCTCGTCGACGTGCCGCCCCACCACGCCGGAGGGACCCGCAGCGCCCTCGAGGAGCGCATCCGCCGGCTCGAGACCGAGCTCGCTCGGCTGGCGCGGACCGGGGGGACGAGCTGATGGGCCGCCTCGACCCGTACGGGCGCGTCGCCGTGGTGACCGGGGCCTCGAGCGGCATCGGCGAGGCGACCGTCGTTCGGCTCGCCGCGGCCGGCATGCGCGTCGTCGCGGCAGCGCGGCGCGTCGAGCGGCTCGAGGCGCTCGCCGCGCGGGTGCCGG
>JBEAQO010000083.1:0-2539 GCA_041163825.1 Actinomycetota bacterium
CGAACGAGCCACGCCTCGAGCCCGACGTCGCGCGGGAGCGACCAGCGGTTGGTCTCCAGCCGGTGCGCGAGGATGCGGCTCATGTCCCGGAAGGCCCGGTACTCGAGCAGTCGCGCGTAGAGCCGGTCCCTGACCTCGCCGAGCGCGTCCTCGAGCTCCTCACGACGCTCGCTGGGCAGGAGGCGCAGCGCCTTCAGCTCGATGAGGGTCGCCGCGATGACGAGGAACCGGGTCGCGCTCTCGAGGTCGAGGTCCTCGATGCCCGCCCGCAGGGTCGCCACGAAGTCCTGCGTGATGTCGGCGAGGTCGATCTCGGTGACGTCGACCTGCCGACGGGAGATGAGGTGCAGCAGGAGGTCGAAGGGCCCCTCGAAGACCGACAGGCGCACCTGGTACGACATGGCGCTCCCGCTCCTCGGGCGCCGGGCGGGCACCGCGTCGACGATGCTACCCGCCGCCCTCCAGCGGCCTCCGGTCCCGGGGCAGGGTCTCAGTCGGCGTCGAGCCCGATCCGGGCCCGCACCGCGTCGGGCGGCGTGACGGGTTCGGGCCCCACGCGCACGACGGCGGGCAGTTCGCCGAGGACGCGCGCGGCGTCCGAGGCGTCCGCGGCGTGCACCCGGACGGCCGTCCCCGTGCCCACGGGATCCCCGGTACGGACGAGGACCTCCAGCCCGACGGCGGGGTCGATGACGTCGTCGCGGCGCTGACGACCGGCACCGAGGCTGCCCGCCAGCTCCCCGAGGCGCCGGCAGGAGAACCCCTGGACGACCCCCGGCTCGGGGACCCAGTCGACGACCTGGGGCGCGCGCGCCATCACCTCGCGGGGGCGGTCGGCGACCGCCGGGTCCCCGCCCTGCGCGGCGACGAACGCCCGGAAGGACTCGAGCGCCGCACCGCTCTCGAGCAGGTCCGTGGCCCTCACGAGCGCGCGCTCGCGGTCCTGCCCGGTGAGCTCCAGGGTCGCTGCCGCCAGCGCCAGGCAGACCTCGCGGAAGCGGCCGTGCCGCTCGCCGCGCAGGGTCTCGACGGCGACCGCGACCTCCAGCGCGTTGCCGATGCCGTCCCCGAGCGGCTGCGACATGTCGGTGACGAGCGCCCCCGTGCGTCGCCCGTGCGCCCGACCGATGTCGACGCAGAGGCGCGCCAGCGCGATGGCGTCGTCGAGCTCCGCCATGAAGGCGCCCTCCCCAGTCTTCACGTCGAGGAGCACGTGATCGGCGCCGCCGGCGAGCTTCTTCGACATCACCGAGGCAGCGATCAGGGCAGGGCTCGGCACGGTCGCGGTCACGTCACGCAGCGCGTAGATGCGCTTGTCCGCGGGGACGAGGTCAACGGTCGCTGCCGCGATGGCCAGACCCACCCGACCGACCTGCGTCCGCAGCTCGTCGATGCCCAGGTCGATACGAAGGCCGGGGATCGCCTCGAGCTTGTCGAGCGTGCCGCCGGTGTGCCCGAGGCCACGACCGGAGAGCTTCGCGACCATGCAGCCGGCCGCCGCGAGGATGGGCCCCACGACGAGGCTGGTGGTGTCGCCCACCCCGCCCGTCGAGTGCTTGTCGACCGTGGGGCCGGCCAGGCCGGAGAGGTCGACCCGCCCACCGGAGGCGACCATCACCTCCGTGAGCGCCACGGCCTCCGCGACGCTGAACCCCCGGATCACGCCGGCCATCAGCAGGGCGGACATCTGCGCGTCCTCGACGGTCCCCGCGAGGAAGCCATCGACCAGCGCGCGGATCTCGTCCGCACGCAGTTCCCCGCCATCGCGCTTCCGTGCGATCAGCACCGGGACGTCGAGCTCGCCCATCGTCTCCCCTCCTCCGATGGCCTCGGTCAGCGCCCGATTCCGGGCGCGAGGCCGACGCTAGCGGCGCTCCGCCCTCGGATGGGCGCGCCGGTAGACCGCCCGCAGGGCGCTCCTGCTGACCAGCGTGTAGACCTGCGTCGTCGTGACGCTGGCGTGCCCGAGCAGCTCCTGGACCTCACGAACGTCCGCGCCACCGTCGATGAGGTGGGTGGCGAAGGAGTGTCGGAGCGCGTGCGGCGTCACGCCGTCCAGACCCAGGTGCTCGGCATGGCCGCGCAGGACGCGCCACGCGCCCTGGCGGGAGAGCCGCCCGCCGCGCAGGTTCAGGAAGACCGCCGGCACGCTCGGGGCGAGGCTCGGTCGCCCCCGCCGGATCCATGCCTCGAGCGCTTCGTCGGCCGGTTCGCCGTAGGGGACGACCCGCTCACGGTCACCCTTGCCGCGCACGCGGACGAGCCGTTCGACCCGATCGAGGTCGTCGAGGTCGAGGCCGGTCAGCTCGGAGATGCGGAGTCCGGCGCCGTAGAGGAGCTCGAGGACGGCACGATCGCGCAGCGCTGCGGGCGACGAGCCGACGGGAGCGGCGAGGAGCCGCTCCACCGCCTCGACGGCGAGGGCTCGCGGGAGCGGACGTCGGACGCTGGGTGTCGCGAGGACCGAGACGAGGCCGGGCGCTGCTCGGCCCTCCACGGCGAGGAACCGATGGAGGCCCCGCGCCGCGACGATGGCCCG
>JBEAQO010000084.1:0-2964 GCA_041163825.1 Actinomycetota bacterium
CCGGACGTTCGCTGCGCAGCAGCAGGAAGTTCGCGGACGAGGGTGCGACCTCGAGGTCCCCGCGTGCCTCCAGCGCCGCCCGGACCCGCTCGCGCTCGGCGACGACGGTCGCTCGGTGGTCGAGGAAGGCATCCTCCATCCCGAGCGCGACGAGCCCCGCGAGCTGCGTCAGGGCATCGAGGTGGTACGGGAGGCGGACCCGCTGCAGGTCGTCGACCACCCAGGGCCGGGCGGCGAGGTAACCCAGACGGAGCCCCGCGAGGCGGAAGGCCTTGGAGAACGTCCGGGAGACGACGAGCCGCGGGCACGTGTCGAGCAGCTCGAGCACGCTCGATCCCTCGGGGGCGAACTCGACGTAGGCCTCATCGATGACCACGAGCGCTCGCGACGCGTCGTGCATCGACCGCACCGCCTCGTGGGGGACGAGGGTCCCGATCGGGTTGTTCGGGCTCGCGACGAGGACGATGTCCGGATCGTGACGCTCCACGGCCGCTCGGGCCACCTCGGGAGCGAGGGTCCCGTCCGCCTCGAGATCGACCGCGACCAAGGACGTCGAGGTCGTGCGAGCGAGCTCCGGGTACATCGAGTAGCCCGGCCGCGTGACGAGGACCCGTCGACCGGGTCCGCCGTAGGCGAGCAGGAGCTGCAGGAGGATCTCGTTCGAGCCGTTGGCGACCCAGACCCCCTCCCGTGCCCACCCGAGCCGCAGCGCGATCGCGTCGCGCAGCGCGAGCGCGTCACGGTCCGGATAGCGGTTGAGGGCGAGCTCCGGGAGTCGTCGCGCGAGCTCCTCGAGGAAGGCGGCCGGTGGTGGCTCGGCGGTCTCGTTCGTGTTGAGTCGGACGGGGACGTCGAGCTGCGGCGCCCCGTAGGGCACGACCGCCGCGAGGTCCTCGCGGACCGGGACCCGTTCGCCGCTCACGTGACCCACCGCCCGCACGACGCGCGCCTCATCCGCCGTCCTCCGCGAGGCGGACCTCGACCGCACGCCAGTGGGCCGGCAGGTCCTCCGCGGTCGCGAGCGCCCGAACGCTCGGCGCGAGTTCCGCGAGGCTCGCTGCGTCGTACTCGACATGGTTGACCGGGACGAGGAACGTCGACGTCGAGAGCCCACCACGGAACCGCGCGGTGCCGGAGGTCGGCAGGGTGTGGTTGGGACCGGCGGCGTAGTCCCCGAGGCTCACGGGGGTGTCGGAGCCGACGAAGACGGTGCCCGCGTAGCGGACCCGTGCGGCGGTCGCGGCCGCACGCCGGACGTGGACCTCGAGGTGCTCGGCCGCGAAGGCCTCCGCGACCTCGATGGCCCGGTCGAGGTCGTCGACGAGCGCCACCATGCCCTGTCCGGCCAGGGCCGCCTCGACACGCTCGCGGTGGTGGGTCGCGGCGACCTCGAGCTCGAGCGCCTCCTCGACCGCCGCGACGAGCCCGGGCGCGGTCGTGATGAGCAGGACCGAGGCGAGCTCGTCGTGCTCGGCCTGCGCGACGAGGTCCGCCGCGACGATGCGCGGGTCGGCGGTGTCGTCCGCGATGATGGCGATCTCCGTCGGACCGGCGTAGCCGTCGCTGCCGATGGCGCCCTCGGCCACCAGCAGCTGCTTCGCGACGGAGACGTGCACGTTGCCCGGCCCCACGACGACGTCACAGCGCGGCACGCGGCGGGTCCCGAGCGCCATGGCCGCGATGGCCTGTGCGCCACCGACCCGCACGACGCGGTCGACACCGAGCAGGCCCGCCGCGGCGAGGATCGTGCGGTCCGGCCAGCCATCGCGCGCACCGGAGGCGTCCCGTCCGGTCGGTGGCGTGCAGAGCACGATCTCACCGACCCCGGCGACCTGCGCCGGCACGACGGTCATCACGACGGTCGACGGGTACACGGCCTTGCCGCCCGGGACGTAGACGCCCGCTCGCGACACGGCATGGTGCCGCACGCCCATCAGGGCGCCATCGCGACGCTCCTCCCAATCGAGCGGACGACAGCGCTCATGGAACCATCGCACCTGGTCCGCGGCGCGGTCGATCGCCGCGTGCAGGTCCGGGGGGAGCGACGCGACCGCCGCCTCGATGACGTCCCGGGGCACGAGCAGCTCGTCGGGTCCCAGGGCCACGCGGTCGTGCCGTGCGGTCAGCTCGGTCAGCGCGGCATCCCCGCGGCTACGCACCGCAGCGATCGTGGTGGCGACGGCGTCTCGCACCGCAGCGCCGTCGACGCTCGGACGCACGAGCAACGGCCGCGGGTCGCGGTCGTCCCCCCGCAGGTCCAGCATGCGCAGGCGGGGCATCTCGTGACCTCGGGCGGGGCGGGTGCGACGGGCCGGGGCGGAGCGGTGCGACCGGGCACGGGCGCACCAGCAGGGCCGAAGGGTAGCGACGGGCCCCCAACGGCCGGCCGACGGTGGGACCGCTCCCACGGCCGGGCCCGCTCACCGGGACTCAGCGTGCGCGCTCCGCCGAGCGGGCCGCGAACCGCTCCGCTCCGCGCTCCGAGACGAACGTCCGCGTCGGGACCTCCTCGACGACGTCCGGCCCGAACGCGGCCTTGAGCTCGCCGAACAGCCCGGCGCGGCGCTCGACCCGGAGGTCATCGCCGAGCTGATAGGTCGTCGTGCCGTCGTGGTCCCGGACCCGCAGCTCCACGGGCGAGGGTCCGGCATGACCGCGCAGGATCTCACGCAGTCGCGCGATCGACTCGGCCGAGCACTGGGCGGCCTCGAGCTCGACCACGACCGCCGCACCGAGCGCCTCGGCGAGGGCCGGTGCCGAGACGCGGTCGGCGGTGAGCTTGACGGCGCCATCGCGGATCTCGAGCCGACCGCGCACGACGAGGATGGCGTCCTCCTCGAGGACCTCATGCGCCGTGCGGAAGATCGTCGGCCAGAACACCGCCTCGACCTGACCGGTCAGGTCCTCGAGCGTCGCGGTCACGTAGGTGTCGCCCTTGCGCGTGAACTTCTTCGTCACCGAGCC
>JBEAQO010000085.1:0-3922 GCA_041163825.1 Actinomycetota bacterium
CGTGCGGGATGGCGAAGGTCTTGTGCAGGTTCAGGTGGCTGACGTCCGCACCGAAGCGCCCCGGGCGCGCGATGCCGACGAGCGCGTTGAGGTTCGCGCCATCGACGTAGACCTGCCCGCCGGCGTCGTGGACCAGCGCGCAGATGCGCCCGATCTCGGCCTCGAAGACGCCGTGCGTCGACGGGTACGTGACCATGAGCGCCGCGAGCTCGTCACGGTGGCGCTCGACGAGCACGGCGAGCTCGTCGACGTCGACGTTGCCGCGGTCGTCGCAGCCGACGACGACGACCCGCATGCCGGCCATCACCGCGGAGGCCGCGTTGGTCCCGTGCGCGGAGGAAGGGATCAGACAGACGTCCCGATGCACCGCCCCGTTCGCGCGGTGGTAGCCGCGGATCGCGAGCAGCCCCGCGAACTCGCCCTGGGAACCGGCGTTCGGCTGGAGGCTCACCGCGTCGTAGCCGGTGATGGTCGCGAGCCAGCGCTCCAGGTCCGCGACGATCGAGCGCGTCCCCGCGAGCGCGTCGGCGCGCGCGAAGGGATGCCGCTCGGCGAACGCCGGCCACGAGACCGACTCCATCTCGACGGCCGCGTTCAGCTTCATCGTGCACGAGCCGAGCGGGATCATCGCTCGGTCGAGCGCGATGTCGCGATCCTTCAGGCGGCGCAGCCAACGCATCAGCTCGGTCTCGGAGCGGTAGCGGTGGAAGCGCGCATCGGTGAGGAAGGTGCTCGTCCGCACGAGCGCTCCGGGCAGATCGGGTCCGTGCGTCGGGATCGGCGCCGCTCCCTCCGACATCCCGATCCCTGTCGGACCCCCGCCCCCGCCATCGGCATCGGCGACGAGCCCGACGAGCAGCTCGGTGAGGGCCCGCACGTCGGCATCGGTGGCCGTCTCGTCCAGGGCGATGCGCACGCGATCCGCATCATGGGCCTCGAGGTCGCCCGCGGGGCCCGGACACCGTCCGAGCTCGTACCCGCGCGCGACCGCCCCATCGAGCAGCTCGGCCGCGCGCCCCGGGACGACGAGCGTGATCGTGTCGAAGTGGTGCTCCCCCACGACCTCGATGCCGAGTGCGCGCGCGACCGAGCGCAGGTGGAGCAGTCGCCGATGCACCTCGGACGCGATGTTCGTGAGCCCCTGCGGACCGTGATGCACGGCGTACATCGCCGCGACGACGGCCAGCAGCACCTGCGAGGTGCAGATGTTCGAGGTCGCGCGCTCCCGGCGGATGTGCTGCTCCCGGGTCTGCAGCGCGAGCCGGTGGGCCGGACGTCCCTTCGCATCGACGCTCACGCCGACCAACCGGCCCGGCAGCTGACGCGACCAGTCCTCGCGCGTCGCGAGGAAGGCCGCGTGCGGACCCCCGGCGAACAGCGGGACGCCGAACCGCTGAGCCGAGCCCACGACGACGTCCGCGTCGAGTTCCCCCGGCGGGGTCACGAGGGTGCAGGCGAGGAGGTCGGTCGCGACCACGACGAGCGCGCCCTGGGCATGGGCCCGGCCGATGAGCTCGCGGTCGTCGTGCAGCACGCCGTCCGTGTCCGGGGACTGGAGCAGCACCGCCACGACGTCGTCGAGGGCCGTCGCCCGTGCCGCCCGGAGGTCCTCGACGCGCAGCTCGACCCCGAGCGGCTCGAGCCGGCCCGCGACCACGGCGATGGTCTGCGGATGGCATCGGTGGTCGACGACGACGGCACCCGAGGTGCGTGCCGAGACGCGCCGACACAGCTGGATGCCCTCGGCGGCCGCCGTCGCCTCGTCGAGCAGCGACGCTCCGGCGATCTCCCGGCCGACGAGGTCGGTGACCATCGTCTGGAAGACGAGCAGCGCCTCGAGCCGACCCTGCGCGATCTCGGGCTGGTAGGGCGTGTACGCGGTGTACCAACCCGGGTCCTCGAGGACGTTGCGACGGATGACGGACGGCGTCAGCGTGCCATGGAGTCCCAGGCCGATGAAGCTCCTGCGCAGCGCGTTCTCACCGCTCCGCCGCTGCAGCTCCGCGAGCGCCTCCGCCTCGCTGAGCCCCGCCGGCAGCGCAAGGCGCTCATGCTCGAGGATGCTCGCGGGGACCGCCTCGGCGAGCAGCGCCTCCATCGACGGCGCACCGACGGTCGCGAGCATCGTCGCGAGGTCCTCGGTGCCGGCACCCAGGTGGCGACGTGCGAAGGGTGGGAGCGCAGCGTTCACGGCCGGACCTCTCGGAGCGGACCCCGAGGGAACCACGCCGGGGGGCGACGGGCCAGCAGGCCCCGCGCCCCCGTCCTCATCCGAGTCCCGCGCGCCCCACGGTGGGCTCGGTCCGGGGCGCTGCGCGCTCGGGAGCGTCCTCGGCGACCGGGAGGGCGTTGACCTCCCCACGCAGCTCCGCGACGAGCGGCTCGAGCGAGATCGCGAACACGCCCTGACCGGCGCGCAGGAGGTCGAGGAGCTGCGCATCGTCGTCCACGGCGAGCACGCGACGTCCGTCCGAGACGATCGTCACGTCGGCCAGGGAGCGGCCGCGACGGGCCAGTTCGACGACGGCCAGCCGCACCTTCTGGAGCGAGATCCCGGCATCGAGCAGGCGACGCACGACCCGGAGCCGCACGAGGTCGTCGAACGAGTAGAGGCGCACCGTCCCCGACCCCACCGCCCGGCGGAGGGACGGCTCGACGATGCCCGTCCGCGCCCAGTAGTCGAGCTGGCGGTAGGTGATGCCCACGATCGCGCACACGGCGGGGCCGCGGAAGCCCGAGCGCTCGTCCTCGGACTCGACATCGAGGGCCAGCTGCCCGCTGGTCCTCACGGTGCGGTTGGCCATGCCGTCCACCTCGCTGCGCCCTGCGCGGGCGCGCTCGTCCCGACCGCGCCGTCGCTCGGCGCGGGTGGAGCGCCGCGCGCCCGTTCCCACCACGCCGTCGCGACCGTTCCCAGTGGAGCGCTGGGCGCTCATCGAGGGCGTGACGTGACGGGCGGCGCCGGATGGAGCGGGGATGACGCGCGTGGAACTCCGCGACGGGAGGCTAGGGACGTCCCCTCGGAGGTGTCAATGCGAGCCCCGGGAGGGCGCCCTGCGGGGTCCCGACGACTCCCCCGGCGCGGGCCACGCCCCGCCGCTCGGCAGGGTCGGATCCGGACGGGCCGACCTCGGGGGCCTCGACACGTCCCTGGGCGGCCCGACGCGCCGCCCGAGGGCGGACCGCCGACGATGGGGTTCGCTCCCTCGAGGACCGGTCGATGGCGTCTCGACCTTCACTGGAGGTCGAGGTCAAGGGTCCGTCGGCCGCTGCCCCCCGCTCGCTCAGGACTCGTCCAGGAAGTCCTCCGGGCCGACCGCCTCGAGGAACTCCCGGAACTGGCGGACCTCCTCCTCCGGATCGGTCCCCACGATGCTGTCCTCACGCTCCTCGACGACGAGGCCGGCCTCGTCGAGGACCTCCTCCGCACCGAGGATCGGGACGTCCCCCAGACGGACCACCAGGGCGACGGCGTCCGACGGGCGGCAGGAGACGACGTGGCTCCCGAGCGGGCTGCGCAGGTGCAGCTCGGCGTGGAACGTCGCGTCGACCAGCGCGGTCACGTGGACCGCCTCGAGCTCCACCTCCAGCGCACCGAGCACGTCCGCGAGGAGGTCGTGGGTCATCGGCCGGGGCGCCTCCTCGCCCCGCAGCACGCGCGCGATGGCCTCCCCCTCGGCATCGCCGACCCAGATCGGCAGGACCCGGCCGCTGCCCCCGACCTCACGCAGCAGGACCATCGGCTGGTTGAGCGGGAGCTCGCGGTGGATCCCGAAGAACTCGAGCTCGATCACGGTGGCGCTCCTGACCGAGCGAGGCTACCCCAGGCCATCCACCGCGACCGCCGCCCGGAGCCCGGCGAAGACGCCGTCAGCGACCCCCGCAGCCAGGCGCGCCGACGCGGACGCCCCCTGCCGATCCC
>JBEAQO010000086.1:0-4414 GCA_041163825.1 Actinomycetota bacterium
CCCGAGCACGGGACCGGGCATCGCACGCACACCGGGCCGTCCCAACGGCTCGAGCGCGAGGCGACGCATCGAGACGCTGACCTCGAGCTCATGGTCGACGGCGCCACTGAACACGCCCCGCATCGGCGCGACATCGTCGTAGTCGCGCCCGCGCCCGATGGCGACGTGACGCGGGCCGACCGGGAGCCGGTTGGTCGGATCGAGGGCCAACCACCCGACCCCCGGCACCGCAGCCTCGACCCAGGCGTGCGTCTCGACCTCGACCTCCTCGCCGACGACCTCCGCGCCGGTCGCGTCGTCGGAGGTGAAGAAGTAGCCCGAGACGTAGCGCGCCGGCACCCCGAGGACGCGCAGCGCCGCGATCATGAGGTGCGCGAAGTCCTGACACACCCCGGCGCGCTGTTCGAGGACCTCCTCCACGGGAACCCCGACCGAGGTGCGGCCCCGGTGGTAGGCCAGCCCCCCGACGCCGGCATCGACGGCGGTCACGAGCTCGAGGACGTCCCCCGCCCCGACCGCGAGGTCCCGCGCGAACGCCTCGACGCCCCCGCCCCATGCGACGTGGGGGGACGGCCGAAGGTGCTCGAGGTGGAGGTCGCGCCAGGCCACCTCGCCGAGCGTCGCGAGCGGGACCTCGTGCTCCGGCCACGTGCGCTCGAGCGTCTCCACCGTCGCGAACGCGACGACCTCGAGCGCCCGATGCATCGCGCGCACACCGAAGGTGTCGACGCGAGTGCCCCAGTAGTCGAGGTAGGACGAGACCCGCGAGGCCGGCGTCGTGGTGACCTGGTAGTGGACGAGGTGCTGGTGCTCGTCGTTCGCGGGGCAGGCGCGCAGCTCGTTCTGCGACTCGACGACCGGGCCGCCGTACGTGAACCGCGTCACGTACCGGATGTCGAGGCGCATGTCCGGCCCTCCGCTTCAGCCCGCGGCGATGGCGTGCATCGCTCCGGACGGGTGGTGCCGGAAGAACTCGTCGGCGACCGCCTCGGCGACGCGAGCGATGCGGTCCTGGACCTCCTCGAGGAGGTCGTGGAGACCCACGTCGAGGAGCTCTCCGACGTCGCGGTACTTCAACGACGAGGTCGAGCGTCCGAGCAGCCGGAGCGCGCGGCTCGGCCTCCCCTCGGCCAACGCCTCGAGCTGGCGCATCGAGGAGTTCAAGCAGAACAGGACGCTCCTCGGGAGGTCCTCGGCCAGCAGCAGGAACTCCACGACGTCGACCGGGTCCATCGACGCGCGGTACCGACGTCGGTAGGCCTCGAACGCCGAGGCGGACTTGAGGACGGCGACCCAGTGATGGAAGTCGGCGCGGTCCGCTCCCCGGGCCCGGTTCGCGCCCGACGGGTCCCGGCGCGTCGGGCCAGCGAGCGCCTCGAGCTGGCCGTAGCGGACGTCGATCAGGCGGCAGGTCATCTCGGCGCGCTCGAGCAGCCGCCCGAGCGCCATGAAGCGCCAGCCGACGTCGCGGGGCATGGTCTCGCTCGCCACGCCGTAGATCGTCATCGAGGCGTCACGCACGAGCCGCAGCAGGCCCGAGGGCTGCTCGGCGAGCTCACGCCGCAGGTCGCGCGAGGCGAGCGCGAGCTGCAGGTCGTTGACGGTCTCCCACAGCTCGGAGGACACGAGCTCGCGGACGCTGCGGACGTTCTCCCTCGCCTGCGCGACCGAGGCGAGGATCGAGCCGGGGGTCGAGGCGTCCAGCACGAGGAAGCGCATGACCTCGACGGGGTCCAACGGGCGCGGCCCGTAGGCCTCGCGCAGGTGCAGGACGTCGAGCAGCTGCTCCCAGGATCGCTCGACCTCGACGATGGGCGACTCGAGGAGCGTGTGGTAGGTGACGTCGACCATCCGTGCGGTGTCCTCGGCGCGCTCGACGTAGCGTCCGGCCCAGAACAGGTTCTCCGCGAGCCTGGCCAGCATCTAGTCGCGCCTCCCCCGGCCGTCGGCCTCGAGGACCCACGTGTCCTTGGACCCGCCGCCCTGGGACGAGTTGACCACGAGCGAGCCCCGCGTGAGGGCGACCCGGGTGAGCCCACCGGGCAGCACCTCGACCGTCTCGCCGGCGATGGCGAACGGGCGGAGGTCGACGTGGCGTCCCTCGAGGCGCCCGTCGACGAGCGTGGGATGCCGCGAGAGCCCCACGACCTCCTGGGCGATGTAGCCGCGCGGATCGGCCTCGATGCGGGCGCGCACGCCAGCGAGCTCCTCGTCCCCCGCTCGGGGACCGATGACCAGCCCGTAGCCACCCGACGCACCGACCGGCTTGATGACGAGCTCGTCGAGCCGCTCGAGGACCGCGGCGCGCTGGTCGGCATCCCACAGCAGGTGGGTCTCGACGTTGGGCAGGATCGGTTCCTCACCGAGGTAGAAGCGGATCAGGTCGGGCACGAAGGCGTAGACCGCCTTGTCGTCGGCGACCCCGTTGCCCACCGCGTTGACGATGGTGACGTTGCCCGCACGCGCCGCCGAGAGCAGACCGGGGACCCCGAGCAGCGAGTCGGGGCGGAACACGACGGGGTCGAGGAAGTCGTCGTCGATGCGGCGGTAGATCACATCGACGCGCTCGAGTCCTCGGGTCGTTCGCATGGCGACGACGTGCACGTCGACGACGAGGTCGCGCCCCTCGACGAGCTCGACCCCCATCTGCCGGGCGAGGAACGCGTGCTCGAAGTAGGCAGAGTTGTGCACCCCGGGGGTGAGCACCACGGCGGTGGGGTTCTCCCCCGCCGAGGACGGCGCGACCGATCGGAGGGCCCCGAGCAGCATCGGTCCGTAGTGGTCGACGGGCCGAACCCGCTGCGCGGCGAAGGCGACCGGAAGCACGCGCGTCATCGCCGCACGGTTCTCGAGCACGTACGAGACGCCCGACGGGTTGCGCAGGTTGTCCTCGAGCACGAGGTAGGCGCCATCGGCGTCGCGCACGAGGTCGACGCCGGACACGAGGCAGCGGGCACCGTGGGGGACGGGGATGCCGAACGCCTCGCGCCGGAAGCCCTCGGCCGTCTGCACGAGCCAGCGCGGCACGACACCGTCGCGGACCGCCGCCTGCTCACCGACGTAGAGGTCCTCGAGGAAGCGGTTGAGCGCGGTGACACGCTGGACCACCCCGCGCTCGATGACGTCCCACTCCACCGGGGGGATGATCCGGGGCAGGAGGTCCATCGGGAACGTGCGCTCGAGCCCGTCGGCATCCCCGCTCAGGGTGAACGTGATGCCCTGCGTGCGGAACAGCCGGTCCCGCATGCGCTCACGCTGCTCGAGCTCCTCGGGGGCGAAGCCCTCCAAGCGCTCGACCAGCGCTCGGTAGTGGGGCCGGACGGTGCCGTCACCGGCATGGACCTCGTCGAAGAAGCCGCCGAGGTCGTAGCCGTCGAGGAGTCGCACCACGGCGGTGACGCTAGTCGGCGGCCGTCCCGCCGGCCGCTGCCACCAGGCGCGACCGCAGGCCCGTCCAGCGACCGCTGGGACGGGCCTGACGCGCGGCCGCCCGCAGCGCTTCCGACCGACCCACGAGCACCAGCGCGCGCGACGCGCGGGTGATCGCCGTGTAGACGAGGTTGCGCCACAGCATGCCACGATGGGCGGGGTCGAGGACGAGCACGACGACCGGCCACTCACCTCCTTGGGACTTGTGGACCGTGACCGCCCATGCCGGGATGAGGTCCGGCACACGGTCACGCGGGTAGGTGACCTCGCCACGCGGGAAGGCGACCCGGAGGCTCCCCTCCCGGGGTGCGAGGTCGACGACCCGTCCGACGTCGCCGTTGGCGACGTCGAGCTCGGTGTCGTTGCGCGTCTGCATCACCCGGTCGCCGAGGTCGAACCCACCGACCCCTCGTCGACCCGAGGGCGGGTTCAGCACCGCCTTGAGCGAGCCGTTGAGCGCATCGACGCCGGTCGGCCCTCGGTAGATCGGGGCCAGGACCTGCACGTCGTCGACGGTCACGTCGAAGAGGGCCGGCGCGCGCTCCGCGACGGCTCGCACGACCCGCTCGACGAGCCGCGCGCGATCGGGCTCCTCCGCGAGGAACACGTCACCGTCCCGGCCGGCCAGCGCGCCGACCTCACCGGCGAGGACCTCGCGCGCGAGCCCGACGATCCGGCTCTCGGCCGCCTGCCGATGGACCTCGACGAGCTCCGTGACCGGGACGACCCCGCTCGCGATGACGTCGCGCAGGACGTCGCCCGGCCCGACCGAGGGCAGCTGGTCGGGATCGCCGACGAGGACGAGCCGTGTGCCGTCGGCGAGCGCGGCGACGAGCCGCTCGGTCAGCCACGTGTCGCACATCGAGACCTCGTCGAGCACGACGAGGTCGTGGGGCAGCGGGTCGGCCTCCCCGTGACGGAAGGCGAAGCCCCCCGTCCCGTCGGGCCGGGCCTCGAGCAGACGGTGGATCGTCGTCGCCGGCGC
>JBEAQO010000087.1:0-4417 GCA_041163825.1 Actinomycetota bacterium
GCTCCATCTGGCGTGCGGCCCGGAACCAGGCGCTCTCGAGCGTCCTCGAGCGCCTGGAGATGCACCTGCTGCGGTTCCCCGCGACGACGCTCTCCTACCCGGGTCGATGGGACGAGGCCCGCAATCAGCATGCGGCGATCGCTGCCGCGATCGCGGCCCGCGATCCGGAGCGTGCCCGCCGGTTGGCGGAGGACCACTTCATCGCGGCGCGCAACGTCCGCATCAAGCTCTGGGAGGGCGGCTGACGGGACGCGACGTCGGTCCGTGCTCCGGTGGCGGCGCGTGCGACGGGACCCTCGCGCCTGCTCCACCTCGACCTCCACCCCGTTCCGCGGGCCCCGACCCGATCGCCCGGCCCGTGGCATCGGTGCGCCTCCGGACCGTCAGCCACGGTCGGTATGCTGCGGTGAACGGTAGGATACCAGTCGCTGGGCGACGCCCGGTCCGACCCGCGGGAGCGGGGTCCGGTCGAGGTCCGCAGGTCCCGGGAGCGTTCGCGTGATCGTCGCCGCCGCCGTCGTCGCCGGTGGGCCGCGCGCCGTGGTGGCGACGTCCGACCCCGAGGGCTGGGCCGACGCCTGTGCCTGGCGGCACGGCGACGACGCGCATGCGTCGGACGTCGAACTCTCCGACTGCCTCGTGGACGCCTGCGCGCGCATCGATGAGCTCGAGGCGGCGGTCGCCGCAGGAGCCGTGCCGATGGTCGAGCCGGCACGCTGGCTCCCGGCCGTGCCCTGGCCCCGCAACGTGTTCGGAGCACCCGTCAACTACCTGGAGCACCGCGGGGAGCTCGGGCCCGATCGCAGTCCGGCCAAGGGGACGACCCGCGAACTCGGCCTCTTCGTGAAGGCCACCGGGAGCGTGTCGGGTCCCGATGACCCCATCGTCCTGCCCCCGTGGGAGGGCCGCGAGTGCCACTACGAGGGGGAGGTCGCGATCGTCATCGGTCGCCGCGGTTCGGACATCCCGGCGGATCGGGCCCTCGAGCACGTCGCTGCCCTGACGGGTGCGCTCGATGTCACGATGCGGCTCGAGGCCGATCGGCGCGAGGAGCGCTCGATGCGCAAGTCGTTCCGGACCTTCACGCCGCTCGGACCGGCGCTGCTGCCGATGTCCCGCGCGGGGCGACTCGAGGACGTGGCGCTGGAACTCTCCATCGACGACGAGGTCCGGCAGCGGGGCACCCTCGCGCAGCTCATCGTGTCGGTCCCCGAGCTCGTTGCGCTCGCGTCCTCGGTCGTCGAGCTCCGGCCCGGTGACGTGATCCTGACCGGGACCCCGGCCGGTGTCGGTCCGCTCGCCGCCGGCCAGCGGGTCCGCCTCACCGTGACGGGGTTGCCAGCGCTCGAGCTCGACGTGGTCGGAGCATGAGCGAGGGTCACGTCGTCGCGTTCAGCCGTCGCCTCGGCGAGCTCGGGCCGATCGAGGAGGCGCTCGCGCAGCGAACGGGTGCCCGGCTCCGGGTCGTCCCCCTGGCGACCGAGGAGGAGCTGATCTCCGCGGGACGTGAGGCCGACGTGCTCGTGGTCGGCGCGGTCGAGCCGGTCACTTCGCGGGTGCTCGCTGCGCTGGAGCGAGCCCGGCTGATCGTGCGCCGGGGCGTCGGGCTCGACAACGTCGACGTCGCCGCGGCCGAGGAGCTCGGCATCCCCGTCGCGTACGTCCCGGACGGCAGCGTGGAGGAGGTCTCGGACCATGCGGTGGCCCTGCTCCTCGCGCTGGAGCGTCGGGTCGCCGCTTCGGACCGCATCGTCCGGGCCGGCGGCGCTCCCGGGACCCTCGCCGATGGTGCCAGGCGCTTCTCCGAGCTGACCGTCGGGGTGGTCGGGTTCGGTCGCATCGGTCGCGCCACCGCCGGCAAGCTCCGCGGGCTCGTGGGCTCGGTCCGGGTCAGCGATCCCGCCGTGGATCCGCGCACCATCGGGGAGCTCGGCTACGACGCGGTCGATCTCGACGGGCTCTTCGCGACGAGCGATGCCATCACCCTTCACGTGCCCCTGCTCGAGGCGACGCGTGGGCTCGTCGATGCTCGCCGGCTCGCCGGCGTGCGTCCGGGTCTGACCATCGTGAACACTGCCCGTGGCGAGCTCATCGACGAGCGGGCCCTCCTCGAGGCGATCCGCGACGGTCGCGTCGCGGGAGCGGCGCTCGATGTGACGGCCGTGGAGCCGTTGCCCACGGACAGCCCGCTGCTCGCAGAGCCGAGTCTGTTGCTCACCGGCCACACCGCGGCCAAGGGGCAGGCCTCGGGGAGGACGCTGCGCACGGCGGTGGCGACGGCGATCGAGCGCTGGCTCGCGGGGGAGGAACCGCCCTTCCTCGCACGAGGTGCGCAGGGATAGGGCGAAGGCTGGGTGGCGGCCCACGGAGGTGTCACCACCGCATGGCGCCGGCGGAGCCGGCGAGCAGGACGACGGTCCCGACGACGGGTCCGGCCTCGGACGAGTGGAGGGTCGCATGACGACGATCGTTCAGGATTGGCGGAGGCTCGCCGACTACGAGGGGATCCGAGTGCATCGCGGTCGCCGGCTCCGGGAGGGCATGCGCAGCGCCGGGCTCGACGCTCTGGTCGTCTTCGAGTACGCCAACTGCCGCTACGCGGCGGGGCTGCGTCCCCTGTACGCGCCGAACTTCCAGGTCCGCCAGGCCGTCGTCGTCACGGCCGAGTCGCCGGACTCGGTGGTGTTCGTGCACCTCGACGACACCCCGCATCGCCGTAAGACCATGCACTGGGTCCGGCCCGAGGACATCCGCGAGTTCCCGACCGGCGTGGTGCTCGAGGGTGGGGGCGCCGAGGCACTGGCGCCGATCGGGGAGGCGCTCCGGCAGCTCGGGTTCACCTCCGGGCGCGTGGGCACGGACATGGGCACGCCGAACAGCCTCGCGAACCTCCAGGCGCTCCTCGGTGAGTCCGAGCTCGTCGATGCCAACGCCATGCTCGCGAAGGTCCGTGCGGTCAAGTCCCCTGACGAGGTGACCCTGCTCCGGGTCGCCTCCGAGGTGGTCGACCGTGCCATGGCCCGGGCGGTCGAGATGATCGCACCCGGTGTTCGGGAGTGTGAGGTCCTCGCCGAGGTGATGAAGGTCTTCTACGACAACAACGCCGAGGTCCCGCAGTGCAACCTGATCGTGTGCACCGGCGAGAACACGGCTCCGATGCAGCGGTTCGCGGGTGACGACAGGATCCGCTACGGGGACCTCGTCTTCATGGACATCGGAGCCTGCTTCAACGGCATGTTCTCGGAGGCGACCCGAACCGTCGTCTGCGGGGAGCCCAACGACACCCAGCGCGAGATCTACCGACTGGTCCACCGCATGCACGAGCGGCTGATCGGCGCCGTGCGTCCGGGGGCGACGGGTGAGGACCTCCAGCGGGTCGCGGCCGAGGTGCTCGACGGTCATGCGTACGCCGATCGGCTCCAGAAGATGATCATCGCCCACGGCATCGGGGTCGGCTACGCGGAGTCGCCGTACATCTCGCCTCCGGGCCGTTCGACCCCGCCGCTCGTCCTCGAGGAGGGGATGATCCTCGCCGTGGTCCCGACCATCATCGTCGAGGGTGTCCCTGGTGGCGGCGGGGTCCGGCTCGAGGACGTGGTCGCCGTCACGGCGGACGGGGCCGAGGTGCTGACCCGGTATCCGTACGACGAGCGGCTGCTCAGCGAGCCCACGGGCTCCGGACCAGCGGGTCGTGCAGCATGATGCATCGGTGGGTGGACGACCAGCGTGCGGGCCGGCCGGTCCGTACCGTGGGCGTCCCCGAGGAGGGAGGACGATCGTGTTCGAGCAGATCCTGATCGGCGTGAAGGAGGATGGCCCGCTCGATGAGCTCGTCGAGCTGGCGACCTCGGTCGCGTCAGCGGGCGCCAACATCCATCTCGCGACGCTCGTGCGCGTCGGCAACGACGGGGACGAGCGCTTGCGGGCCGACCGCGCCCAGGAGCGGCTCGATGGAGCTGTCCGCTCGCTCGAGGGGCAGGGGTTCCGCTCGGCCAGCAGTGTCGCCTTCATGGCTGCGCTCGCAGGGACCGAACTCGTGCGCCTCGCCGAGCAGCGCGGGGCCGACCTGATGGTGGTCGGACTCGTGAAGCGCAGCCGCGTCGGCAAGGCACTGCTCGGGAGCGACGCGCAGTCGGTCCTGCTCGGTGCACCCTGTCCCGTGCTCTGCCTCCGGCCGGACGCCTGAGGGGACGCGGGAGGACTGCGTCGGTCCGGTCGACGGGACAGCGGCGAGCACTCGAGTCGGTATCCAGTCGTATGCAGAACGCCGATGGCGTGCTAGCGTGATGAGCGGGACGCGGGAGCGTCCGGGATGCGGGAGCGTCCGAGGTTCGAGGGAGAGGCGACGCGCGTGGATCGCTTCGGTATGGACCGCCGAATCGACCTGATCGGGTCGATCGGCGTGGTCGCGTTCGGC
>JBEAQO010000088.1:0-3009 GCA_041163825.1 Actinomycetota bacterium
GGCGCGCGTGTTCGAGATCAACCGCAGCTTCCGCAACGAGGGGATGAGCCCGCGGCACAACCCCGAGTTCACGATGCTCGAGTCCTACGCCGTCTACGACGACTACCACGACGTGATGGAGCTGACCGAGGCGCTGGTCGCGCGCGCGGCGCGCGAGGCGACCGGCGGGACGGTGCTCACCGTCGACGGTCGCACGCTGGACCTGACCCCGCCGTTCCGTCGCACGACCCTGATGGAGCTCGTGCGTGAGGCGACGGGCGACGCGACGCTCGCGCTCGACGGGGACCTCGAGGCGCTGCGCGCGCGCTGCCGCGAGCACGGCATCGAGCCGGATGCCGCCTGGGGGACCGGCAAGCTCGTCGTGGAGCTCTACGAGCACCTCGTCGAGCCGGTGCTGTGGGAGCCCACGTTCGTGCTCGACCACCCCGTCGAGACCTCGCCGCTGGCCCGCCGGCACCGCGAGGACCCGCTGCTGACCGAGCGCTTCGAGCTCATCGTCGGTGGGCGGGAGCTCGCCAACGCCTTCAGCGAGCTCGTCGATCCGGTCGACCAGCGTGCCCGCTTCGAGGCCCAGGCGGCCGCCAAGGCCGCCGGCGACGAGGAGGCCATGGTCGTCGACGAGGCCTACCTGCGGGCGATGGAGCTCGGGCTGCCACCGGTCGGTGGGCTCGGGGTCGGCGTCGACCGGCTCGTGATGCTCCTCGCCGACGTCGGCAACATCCGTGACGTCATCCTGTTCCCGACGCTGCGCCCCGAGGCCCCGCGCCCCTGACGCGGGAGTGCTGCGTCCGCTGCTAGACTGCAGGCATGCCCATCGCCATCACCATCCGTGACGTCCCGGAGGCCGTCCGGGACGAGCTCGCCGCGCGCGCCCGGCGGTCGGGCCGCTCCCTCCAGGAGCACCTGCGCCTGGCCCTCATCGACCTCTCGCAGCGGCCGGACCCCGTCGACCTCGTCGCGGAGGTCCGTGCCCGCAAGTACGCGACGGGCAGCGTCCTGCCGGCGGAACGCATCCTCGAGCACCTCCACGCCGAGCGCCGGTGAGCCCCGTCGTCGACGCCTCCGTCGTCGCTGCAGCGCTGGTCGACTCCGGCCCGGACGGGCGCTGGGCCGAGGGGGTGATCGCGCGGGGGGACCTCGTCGCGCCCCACCTCCTGCCGGTCGAGGTCGCGAGCGTGCTCCGGCGGGCGGTCCTGGCCGGAGACCTCGGCGAGGACGTGGCGGCGCTGGCCCACGCCGACCTCGATGCCCTCGCGGTCGAGTTGGTGCCCTATGCGGCGGTCGCCGAGCGGGTCTGGCAGCTCCGGGGCAGCGTGACCACCTACGACGCGTGCTACGTCGCGCTGGCGGAGCGGCTGGGCACCGGACTCGCGACCCTCGATCGCCGCTTGGTCGCCGCACCCGGGCCGACCTGCACCTTCCTCGTGCCGCCTCCGGACGTGCGACCCGGCACCTCCCGCCGGACCTGACGCTCTGCGGCGCAGGTCGCTGGCGCCGGGCCCCGCGCTGCCCCACCCTCGCCAGAGCGTCCCTGCCGGCGTCCGGGTCGGGATGCGGCTCCGAACGACCCGCGGGGCCCCGGACGACCGGGGCCGCCTCCGCGGGCGGGGGTTACGCTCGTCGGACGCGCTCCGGCGGGCCGATCGCCGGACGATTCGGTGGGGGCGCACCCCGCCGTGAGGAGCCGCCGATGTTCGAACGCTTCACCGACCGGGCCCGCCGCGTGGTCGTCCTCGCCCAGGAGGAGGCGAGGATGCTCAACCACAACTACATCGGCACCGAGCACATCCTGCTCGGGCTGATCCACGAGGGCGAGGGCATCGCCGCGAAGGCCGTGGATGGCCTGGGCATCACCCTCGAGGGCGTGCGCGAGCAGGTCGTGGAGATCATCGGGCGCGGCCAGTCCGCGCCCTCGGGCCACATCCCCTTCACTCCCCGCGCGAAGAAGGTCCTCGAGCTCTCCCTGCGCGAGGCGCTGCAGCTCGGGCACAACTACATCGGCACCGAGCACATCCTCCTCGGGCTGATCCGGGAGGGCGATGGGGTCGCCGCGCAGGTGCTGCAGAAGCTCGGCGCGGACCTCGGGCGCGTGCGGCAGCAGGTCATCCAGCTCCTCGCGGGCTACGCCGGCAGCGAGGGTCAGAAGGCCGGTGTCGGCGGTGGCGGCGAGGGCGCGAGCCGCGAGGGCTCGACCGTGCTCGACCAGTTCGGCCGCAACCTCACCGAGGCCGCCCGCCGCGGCGAGCTCGACCCGGTCATCGGTCGGCTGCGCGAGATCGAGCGCGTGATGCAGGTCCTCTCGCGCCGGACCAAGAACAACCCGGTGCTCATCGGCGAGCCCGGCGTCGGCAAGACCGCGGTCGTCGAGGGCCTCGCACAGCGCATCGTCAACGGCGAGGTGCCCGAGACGCTGACCGACAAGCACCTCTACACGCTCGACCTCGGCTCGCTCGTGGCCGGTTCGCGCTACCGCGGTGACTTCGAGGAGCGCCTCAAGAAGGTGCTGAAGGAGATCACGACCCGCGGCGACATCATCCTCTTCATCGACGAGATCCACACGCTCGTCGGTGCGGGGGCGGCCGAGGGCGCGATCGACGCGGCCAGCATCCTCAAGCCCATGCTCGCGCGCGGGGAGCTGCAGACCATCGGGGCGACGACGCTCGACGAGTACCGCAAGCACCTCGAGAAGGACGCCGCGCTGGAGCGCCGCTTCCAGCCCGTCAAGGTCGAGCAGCCCTCGGTCGAGCACACCGTCGAGATCCTCAAGGGCCTGCGCGACCGCTACGAGGCCCACCATCGCGTCACCATCACCGACGACGCGCTCGCGGCGGCCGCGGAGTACGCGGACCGCTACATCTCGGACCGCTTCCTGCCCGACAAGGCCATCGACCTCATCGACGAGGCCGGTTCGCGGCTTCGGATCCGCTCGATGATCGCCCCGCCCGAGCTGCAGGAGCTCGACAAGGCGATCGAGGTCGCGCGCGCCAAGAAGGAGGCCGCCATCGGTGG
>JBEAQO010000089.1:0-6828 GCA_041163825.1 Actinomycetota bacterium
CGTGACGAGGACCGCCTGCTGCTGCTCGACGCGGTCCTCGCCGCGCGCGACCACCTCGTCATCACCACGACGGGGCGGGATCCGCGGACCAACGAGGTCCTGCCGCCCGCCGTCCCGATCACCGAGCTCACGGACGTCCTGGTGCGGATGGTCGGACCGGGTCCCTACCGGGACGTCATCGAGGCCGTGCACCCGTTGCAGCCGTGGAGTCCGCGCGCCTTCGCCGCTGACGCGCGCCCCCCCTCCTTCGACCCGACCCACCTCGCCGCAGCGAGGCGGGTGGCCGACCCGGGGGCCGGGCCGGAGGTGCCGACGCTGCTCGTCGGGTGGGACGCGGCCGGCGGGACGGGACCGGGGACCGACCACGACGCGCTCGAACGGGTCCGGACCTCGGAGCTCGCGTCGACGCTGCGTTCGCCGCTGGAGGCGTTCCTGCGCTCGCGGCTCGGGGTGCGCGTCGAGGATGCCGGCCGGGTCATCGACGACGAGGAACCGCTCGAGCTCGACGGGATCGACCGCTACGGCGTCATCTCGGCACTGCTGCGTCGGGCGCCGGAGGACCGCGGGGCCTCGATCGATGCCGCGCTCGGGCGTCAGGACGTGCCCGCCGGCACCACGGGCCGCCTCCTGCTGGAGGCGTTCGCCGACGACGCCGACGCGCTCGTCGCCGTCGCGGAGGAGTGGTGCGAGGAGCTCGGGGTCGCGACGGCACCGGTCGCCTCCAGCGCGGAGCTGACCGTCGCGGGGCGTTGGTCGCTCAGCGGGAGCGCGGAACTGCGGCTGCGGGACGATGCCGTCCTGGTCGTCGCGCTGCTCGCGAGCCGTGCGGACTCGGGTGACGTGCTGCTCGGACCCTGGATCGAGCACCTGTTCCACAGCGCCGTCAGCGACGTGCCCGTCACGACCGGCATCGCGCGCATCGTCGGCGGGTCCGCTCGCGTCGACGTGCTCGACCCGCTCGATGCGGACGTGGCGACGGCCCGGGCTCGGGCTCGCGAGCTGCTCGCGCAGCTCCTCGCCCTCCGGGAGCGTGCGCTCCACGAGCCGCTGCCGCTCTTCCGACGCGCGTCGTACGCGCGGGCGGAGGGCGGTTCGCGTGGCGCCGCGCGTGCGGCCTTCCTCGGGGACGACCGCGTGCCCGGCGACCTCGACGAGGTCGTCGAGCTGGTCACCGATGCGGAACTGCTCGACGATGCGGTCGAGGTGCTCGGGGGCTGGGAGCGCTTCGACGGGCTGGCGAACGAGCTCTGGGGGCCGTTGGTCGCCGCCCTGGGGGCGCCACGATGAGCGTCGTCGGGACCGTGCGGGACCTCGGGGCACCGGGGGCCGGTCGCTGGCTGGTCGAGGCGAGCGCCGGCACGGGCAAGACGCACCGCATCGAGGGGCTCGTGCTCGACCTCGTCCTCACGGGCACACCGCTCGAGCGCATCCTCGTCGTGACGTTCACCCGGGCCGCCGCCGCCGAGCTGCGCCGTCGCGTCCGGCGCCGGCTGGTCGCGGCCACGGAGACGCTCGACGTGATCGTCCGGGGAGGCCAGGCCCGTCCCGAGGACGAGGTGCTGCTCGCCCGCCTCGACGGGACCGATGACGATGGGCTCGCGGAGGTCATGGAGCGGCTCCGGCGCGCTCTCGAGCGCATCGACGATGCCGTCATCGACACGATCCACGGCTTCTGCCGACGGATGCTCGTCCAGTCCGCGTTGGAGGTCCGGCTGGACCCCACCGCCGAGCCGGTCGAGGACATCGGGCCGCTCGTCCGAGAGGTCGTCAACGACCTGCTCGTCGCGGAGCTCCGTCACGCGTCGGCCGCCATGCATGCCCTGCTCGTCGGCCGCCATCGGATCGACCGTGCCCTCCTGGTCGACATCGGTCGTCGCCTCGAGTCCGAACCCGCGCTCGAGATCGTCCCGGCCCGCGACCCGCAGTGGTCGGGCGCGACCGGCGGAGCCATCGTCCCGAGCCTCGAACCGTTGCTCGCGGCGCACACTGCCGCGCTCCGGCAGGCCTGGCGGGACGGTTCCGAGGGGCTGTGGCAGGAGCTCGTCGCCGCCCACCGGGAGAAGCGGGTCGAGCGTTCGCTCTACATCCCGAGCGCCGCGGGACGCAGCAGGGAGCTCGTCGATGGCTGGGCCGAGGGGGAGGGACCGCTCGATGCGGGCACGCTGCGCGCGCTCGAGCCGTTCTCGGCCGCGCGCATCCTCGGCCGGGGTCAGCCCGGGCTGACCATCGAGCGGCGCATCCCCGACCTCGTCGACGAGCTCGATGGGCTCGCGACGGCGTTCCTCGTCGAGGTCGCTCACCGGCTCCGCCGCGATGTCGCCGCGCGCAAGCGCCGACGTCGGGTGCTCTCGTTCGCGGACCTGCTCGTGGCCCTCGAGCGAGCGCTCGAGGATCCCGACTCGGGCGAAGCGGTGCGCGGTGCGGTCAGGGCGCGCTTCGACGCTGCGCTGATCGACGAGTTCCAGGACACCGATCCGGTCCAGTGGGCGATCTTCGAGCGCCTGTTCCCGCTCGAGGATCCGGGCCCCCGCCCGGGTCGGCTCGATCTCGTCGGTGATCCCAAGCAGGCCATCTACGCGTTCCGTGGCGCGGACGTCGGGACCTACCTCCGAGCGCGGGCGAGCGTGCCCCCGGAGCACCGCAGCGGGCTGGAGGTCAACTGGCGGTCCGACGAGGGGCTCGTCGCCGGCCTGAACACGCTCTTCGACCGGCCCGAGCACTTCGGGCCAGCCGGGGCCCTCGATGACGAGGCGGTCGCCTACGAGCGCGTCGTCGCGGCGCGCGAGGGTCGAGGACCGGGCCTGTTCGACCCGGCCGCCGGCGCGCCCGTGCGGCTGCGCTACGTCCCGCGCGACGTGCGTGATGCGTCCAGCGACGAGGGTGCCGCGCCACGGTCCCGTCGGCTCACGGTCGAGTGGGGCATGCAGCACCTCCCGCGCGTGGTCGCCGACGCCATCGTCGAACTCCTCTCCTCGTCCGCCGAGATCGAGGATCCGCTCCAGGGTCGGCGGCGGGTCCATGCGGGGGACGTCGCCGTGCTGGTCCGAACGCATCGGCAGGCCGAGGCCATGCGCTCGGCCCTGCGTCGTGCCGGGGTCCCGGCCGTCTCGCGTTCGCAGCAGCGGGTGCTCGCCACGCGCGAGGCCGCCGACCTCGAACGGGTGCTCGCAGCGCTGCTTCGGCCCGATTCCGAACGCCGTCTGCGCGCGGCGCTCGCGACTTCGCTGCTCGGGGTGAGCGCGATGGAGCTCGCCACGCTCGATGAGGAGCGCCGGCTCGGCTGGGAGGAGCGCCTCGCCGGGTTCGGGAGGCGGTGGCGGGACGAGGGCATCGCCGTGGCCCTCACCGACCTCTCGCGGAGCACGGGCCTGCCCGAGCGCCTGATCGGGACCCGTCGCGCGGAGCGCGCCCTGACCAACGTGCGTCACGTGGTCGAGCTGCTCTCCGCCATCGAGCGGACCGAGCGGCTCGGTCCCGAGGCACTGCTCGCACGGCTCGGACGTGCCCGACTCGAGGAGGCCGCGGGCGAGGAGCAGGAGATCCGGCTGGAGAGCGATGCGGAGGCGGTCCGGGTCGTCACGGTCCACGGTGCGAAGGGGCTCGAGTACCCGGTCGTGCACTGTCCCTTCCTGTGGACGTCCGGTCGTCCGACGCGCGGACAGGTCGCGCTGCGCCTGCACGACGTCGAGCGAGGCGGGCTCGTCCTCGACCTCGAGTGCCGGACCGACGAGGCCGACCACGTCCGCCGTGTTCGGGCCTCGGCGCGCGAGCGCGAGCGCGAGGACCTTCGCCTGCTCTACGTCGCGCTCACCCGTGCGCGCCATCGGCTCGAGCTGATGACCGGGGCCTTCAACCGTTCGGGTGCGTCCGCGCTCCAGCACCTGCTCCTCGGACGTCCCGATCGGGCCCCCGGTGCGCTGCAGGCCCCGGACGACCCCCGGGGCGACGAGGAGGTGCTCGCGGAGCTCGTCGAGCTCGCTGGCGCGAGCGCCGGCACGATCGACGTCGCCGCCGTCCGCGACGTGCGTGGCCTGCCCCGACCCATGCCGCACGACGCCGCGGCCACCCGGACGCAACCCCTGCAGGTCGGTCGCCTCGCGCTCGACGTCGACCGCTCGTGGCGTCGGACCTCGTTCACCGCCCTCGTGCACGCCGAGGTCCGTGATGGTGCCCCTGCAGCGGAGGGCATCGACCACGATGAGACGGTCGCGGACGATGGCGCCGAGGTCGAGGCGCCCGAAGCGTCGTCGGCGCTCGGCTCCGACGTGGTCGTGCCGCTCGACGACCTCCCGGCCGGTGCCGCCGTCGGTGACCTGCTGCACCGGCTGCTCGAGCGCATCGACCCGACGCTGCTCATCGATCCGGGCGCGAACCTCGAGGCCCTCCGTTCGGCGGTCGACGGACTGCTCGCCGAGGGTGCGCCACGGGCCCTCGTCGCGGCCCTCGCGGACGACGCGGACCTCCTCCGCTTCGCGCACGGTCTCGGGCTCGCGATGCGCACCCCACTCGGTCCGCCCGTGGGTGACGTCGCGCTCGTCGACATCGACCGTCGGGACCGGCTCCACGAGCTCCGCTTCGACCTGCCGCTCGCGCCCCGAGCGGCCTCGCGCGCGGAGGCACCCGAGCTCGCGGACCTCGCGGCCGTCATCGCGGCCCATGCCGGCCGCACCGACGCACCGCTCGGGACCCTCGCCGATCGGCTCCGTCGTCGGCCATCACGGCCGCTGCGCGGCCTGCTCACCGGGAGCATCGACCTCGTCGCCCGCGTCGATGGGCGCTACGCGGTGATGGACCACAAGTCGAACCGACTCCCTGGCCGCTCGACCGTGCCGTCGACGGTCGGGCACTACGGTCGATCCGGGATCGAGCGCGCGGTCGCTTCGCGCGACTACGTGCTGCAGGGGCTGCTGTACGTGGTCGCCCTGCACCGTCATCTGCGTGCCCGTCTCGCGGACTACGACTACGACCGCCACCTCGTCGGTGCGGCGTTCCTCTTCCTCCGGGGCATGGTCGGACCGGCGTCCCCACGGGCGGCCGACGGCATCCCGACGGGCGTGTGGTGGTTCCGACCGGACCGGGCACTCGTCGATGCCGTCGACGGGCTCCTCGCCGGCTCGGGCGCGGAGGGAACGTCGTGAGCATCCCCGCGAGCAGCGCGACCGTGACCACGGCGCTCGCCGCGCTCGTCGCGGACGGAACGGTCGACGAGGTCGAGGCCGGCGTCGCGGAGGTGCTGCTGCGGCTGACGGGCGAGACGCGCGCTGCGCTCGCCCGTCCGGTCGCCCTCGCGGTCGCGGCGCCACGGCGCGGCGACGTCTGCCTCGACCTCGCGACCGATGAGGGCGCGGCGATGGCCGAGGTCGTCGCACTGCTCGAGTCGAGCCCCACCGTCCGGGTCGCGGCCGGATACGACGAGGACGGGCGGGGCCCGGCGCGACCGCTCGTCCTTCGTGGCGGGCGCCTCTACCTCGACCGCTTCGATCGTGCGGAGGGCCGAGTGGCCTCGGCACTGACCGAGCTCGCGAGCCGGACCGTCGAGGTCGATGCGGATCGGCTCGAACGCGCCCTCGATCGGCTGCTGCCCGAGGACGCACCCGGCGCGCACGCTCAGCGCTCGGCGGCACGCTCGGCGGCCACGCGCGGCCTCACGGTGCTCACCGGCGGCCCCGGAACGGGCAAGACGACCACCGTCGCCCGGCTGCTCGCCGTCCTGCTGCTCGCCTCGGGCGCGGAGGACGCGCCCCGCATCGCGCTGGCCGCGCCGACGGGGCGCGCTGCCGCACGCCTGACCGAGGCGGTCCTGGGGTCGCTCGGCCCGATGGACGTCGAGCCCTGGGTCGTCGAGCGTCTCCGGGATGCTCCCGGACGGACCCTGCACCGGCTGCTGGGATGGCGCGCAGGATCCCCGTCCCGCTTCCTGCACGACGCCGCCCGCCCCCTCCCCTTCGACGTCGTCGTGGTCGACGAGGCCTCGATGGTCCCGATCGCGCGCTACGCGGACCTGCTCGCGGCCCTCGCGCCGACCGCGCGGCTCGTGGTCGTGGGTGACCGCGACCAGCTCGCTGCCGTCGAGGCCGGGAACGTCCTGGCGGACCTCGTGGTCGCCAGCGACCAGGACGTCCCGACCGGTGTCGTCGAGCTCCGCCACGCCTTCCGGTTCCCGGCATCCGGGGCCATCGGCGCGACGGCCGCCCTGCTGCGCACGTCGGGCACCGATGCGGCGCGGCTGCGGGCCGGACTGGCCGCGGCCGACCCATCGGAGGGCGAGGTCGTGCTCGTGCCGCCGCTCGATCCGACGAGCGCCGCGGACCCCTTCGGGCTCGGGCTGCCGTCGGGCGTCAGCGAGCGCATCGTCGCCGCGTTCGTCGACCTCGCGCGTCGGGCCCAGGACGACGAGGACCCTGCGGAGCTCCTGCGGGCCGTCGACCGGCTGCGCCTGCTCGTGCCACTGCGGGTCGGGCCCGAGGGGGCCGATGAGCTCGATCGCCGCATCGCGCGGGCGGTCGAGCGTCGTGCGCCCGACGAGGTCCCCGGCCCCGATGGCCGCGTCCTCCCGCTCGGCCGCCCCATCATGGTCACGCGCAACGACCCGGCGATCGACCTCTACAACGGGGACGTCGGCGTGGTGGTGCGCGACCCGTCCCGACCAGACGACCCCGCGCGTCGGCGCATCGCGTTCCCCGGCGTCGATGGTGTGCGCACCGTGCCGCCCGCTCGCGTCCCTGCGCACCGGACGGTCCATGCCGCGACGGTCCATCGCTCGCAGGGCGCGCAGTTCGACGAGGTGGTGCTCGTGCTGCCCCGCATCGACCATCCGCTCGTCACGCG
>JBEAQO010000090.1:0-9483 GCA_041163825.1 Actinomycetota bacterium
ACACGCCCATGCCGCCGACGAGGAGCGAGACGTGGAACGTGCGCCACCACGTGTCGAGGATGGGCATCAGCGGTCCGGGCTCGGCGTACATCAGCAGCGCGAGGCCGAGCAGGAGCGCACCGCCGAGCAGCACGAAGCCCTCGAGCTGCGACTCCCGGCGGACGCGGCGGAGGTAGACGAGCCCCACCACGATGCCGACCAGCGCCATCAGCGAGGTGACCTCGAACATGTTGCCCAGCGGCAGGCGGGACTGGGCGAGACCGCGCACCACCTCGTGAGCGGTGTGGGCGAGGACACCGAGGACCGCGAGCGCGAGCCCGAGCCGACGCGAGCGCGCACCGCGACCGACCCGCTCGGGACCACCGACCGTCGCGGTCAGGGCGTGGAGGCTCGCGAAGGCCGCAGCGAGGTAGAGCCCGATGGTGACCGGGGAGTAGAGCCAGCGCGAGAGCTCGGCGAGCTCGGCCTGGGTCATCCCGCACCTCCTGGTCGCCGGGTCCGGCCCGGGTCGCTCGTGGCGTCCTCGTCGCCCGCGCCGACGTCGCCGAGCGCGACGCCGAGCCCGGCGACGAGCCGCGCGTGCTCGTCCGCGAACGCCTCCGGGCGCTGGAACGCGTGGCCGGTGACCGTCACGAGGGTACGACCCGTCCCGGACTCCTCGGTGACGAGGACCCAGAGCCGACGGCGCGACGCGTAGAGCGCGGTGACGAGCCCGAGCACCAGCAGGCCCGAGGCAGCGAGGAGCGCGGGCACCTGGGGCCGGCTGCTCACCTGCAGGCCGACCCAGCGCCGCAGCTCCGGCAGCTCGACCACCACGCCCTCGAGCTCGACGCGCTCCCCCGGGCGCAGGTACGCCCCGCCCTCGGAGACGAGCGCACTCGTGTCGAGGCGGTTGAGCGTCTGCTGCGTCTCCGAGAGACGCAGGTCCCCGCGCCACTGGCGGTAGAGCAGGAGTGGCGCCGCGTCCCACGGCGCACCCGTGAAGACCGGCCCATCCGGCGAGTCCGGGGCGAACGGGTAGAGGAACAGCTCGAGGCCGAGCTCGGGCTCGACCCCGGGGACCTTGATCGCGCCACGGAACCAGCCGGCCGAGGTCACCTCGGTGAAGAGGAACGCGTCGTGCACGACGACGCCGTCGACCTCGACGACCACGCGGGGGGCGTAGCCCCAGTCGAGCTGGTGGATCTTGCGACCGTCGACGACGAGCGGGCGGTTGCCCTCGACCACCGCCTCCGTCACGGTGCCGTCGGTCGACGTCACGACGACCTCCGAGCGGAACAGGGTCGGCTGACCGGCACCTGGCGCGAGCGGATCGCGGATCCAGTCGACCTCGAAGCGCTGGAGGTCGAGGCGCCAGCCCGCGTGGTCCTCCTCGCCGAACCAGCGCCCCGGACGGGCCGACCAGTACGCGACCGCCGTGTCGGTGAACCCGGGCTCGCCCTCGACGACCCCGCGCTGCCCCTCGAACGTCACGAGCTGCCCGATGACGATGGCCGCGAGCAGCGCGTAGAACGACAGGTGGAACGCGAGGCTCCCGCCCTCGCGCGACCACAGCCCCGTCTCGGCGGCGAGCTGGCGGTCGCCGTCGCGACGCTGGCGCCAGCGTGGTCCGAGGACCTCCGCCGCACGGTCGAGCACCTCACCGGGCGCACGGCCGGTGACGAGGATCGCGCTCGGGTCGCCCGAGGCCGGACCGATCGAGAGCGGCGGCCGGCTCGATCGGACGAGCCGCAGCCACGCGCGGATGCGCGGCACGAGGCAGGCGGTGAGGCTCAGGTAGAGCAGGAGGAGCAGCGCGAGGAACGCCGTCGAGCCGTAGACGTCGAACGCGCCGATCGCATCGAGCCCGCGCGCGACGGTCGCCCCCGGTCCCTCGCTGCCGTCGAGCCAGGCGGCGACGGTCGCCGGGACGTTGGGCTCCTGGGGCACCACCGTCGCCACCGCGCTCATCAGGGCGAGGACGGCGAGGAGCCGCAGGGCCGTGCGCATCCGTGTGAGCCAGCGCCAGGCCATCCGGACCGAGCCCGTGACGAAGGCGAGGGCGCCGTGCTCCGCGGCCCGCGGCGGCCGGGGCAGCTCCGGGTCCTTGCGGGGCGGGGCGGCGGAATCGGTGGCGCTCACGACCCGAAGGTACCGGTCCGGCCCGAACGTCCCGCCGGCCGACCGAGGATCAGACGCCGTAGAACTCGCGGTACCACGCGACGAAGCGGGCGATGCCGACCTCGATCGGCGTGTCCGGCGCGAAGCCGACCGCCTCGGTCAGCGCCGTCACGTCCGCCCACGTGGCCGGGACATCCCCGGGCTGCATCGGCTGGAGGTCCCGGATCGCCTCGATGCCGAGCTCGGACTCGAGCACCTCGATGTAGCGCGTGAGCTCGCTCGGCCGGTCGTTGCCGATGTTGAACACCCGGAAGGGGGCCGAGGAGGTCGCGGGGTCCGGATCGTCCGGGTCGAAGCCAGGGTCGGGCTCGGCGGGCCGGTCGAGCACGCGCACCACGCCCTCGACGATGTCGTCGATGTAGGTGAAGTCCCGTCGCATGCGGCCGTGGTTGAACACCGTGATCGGTTCGCCGGCGAGCATCGCGCGCGTGAACAGGAACAGCGCCATGTCCGGCCGCCCCCAGGGTCCGTAGACCGTGAAGAAGCGCAGCCCCGTCGTCGGCAGGGCGAAGAGGTGGCTGTAGACGTGCGCCATGAGCTCGTTCGACTTCTTGGTGGCCGCGTAGAGCGAGACCGGATGGTCGACCGCGTCGGACACCGCGAACGGGAGCCGCGTGTTCGCCCCGTAGACGCTCGAGGACGAGGCGTAGACGAGGTGCTCCACGCCCGACGAGCGACAGCCCTCGAGCACGTGCAGGAAGCCGACCAGGTTCGACTCGACGTAGGCGTGCGGGTTCTCGAGCGAGTAGCGCACCCCCGCCTGCGCCGCGAGATGGACCACCCGCTCGGGCCGGTGGTCGGCGAACGCGCGCTCCATCGCGGGGCGGTCCGCGATGTCGAGGCGCTCGAAGGTGAACGCGGGATGCCCGACGAGCCGAGCGAGCCGCGCCTCCTTCAGGGAGACGTCGTAGTACGCGTTGAGGTCGTCGATGCCGACGACCTCGTCGCCGCGCTCGAGCAGCCGCAGCGAGAGGTGCATCCCGATGAAGCCGGCGGCGCCGGTGACGAGCACGCGCACTCGTGGCTCCTCGCTCGCTGGCCGCGCACCACCGGACGGCGGCCGCCGACACCCCGATCGCCGCCGTCCTCTGCGGGCCAGCGCACCCTAGCCCGCGGGCCGGGCCCTGCCGCCGCCCACGGCGCTGCCCGCGTCGCCGCCCGCGGCGCCGCCCCCGTCCCCGGCTCCCACGGTGTGGTCGGACCGCGGCCCGCGGTCGCCGGTCAGCCCGACGACGGCCATGAGCACGACGAGCGGCATCACGTGCGCCCACATCCGGTTCAGCGAGTCCGCCGGGCCGATCCGGTAGGGCGCACCGCGCAGGAACGCGAGGAGGAGTCCGAACGCGGGGAAGGCCACGACCGGGAACCGCAGGCGCGGCCACCAGTCGTGCACCGGCTCACCGCGGCGGCGCGACCGAGCCTCGGCGAGGAGGGCGACCGCCACGAGGAGCACGAGCAGGGGCGCGGACCCACCCCAGCGGCCCTCGTCGAGCAGGTTGATGGCCGTGGCGCCGACCGAGCGCACCAGCGCCGCCGGACGGTCGAGCGCGAGGACGACGAGCGCGCCGACCAGCGCCCCCGCGACGAGGCGCGGCGCCAGCGCACGGAGACGATCGGGTGCGTGCCCGAGCACCGCGGGGACACCCAGCGCCGCGATGCCGACCCCGAGCTGCAGCAGGTTCCTCGGACCCCGACCGAAGCCTGCGGCGGTCCCGACCACCAGCAGCGCGGTCTGCCACGCGACCACGGTCGCGCCGACGCCGTACCACGGCCAACGGTCGACCGGGTCGGCCGCCTGCAGGTGCGGGAGCGTCGGGGTGAGCAGCAGCAGCGCGAGCAGACCCCCCTCGGGGCGCAGCAGGACGAGCGCTGCGAGCGCGATGCTCGCGGTCGTCGCGATGCTCGCGGTCGTCGCAGCGGCCATCGGCGTCCTGGTCACGACCGGCGGGAGCGTCGCTCCCCCGACAGCGCCGGCGTCCTCGCGGGCGTGGTGCACGACGAGCCCGCACGCGACGAAGAGGAGGACCGTTCCCGCGACGATCCCGTGCCCGTTCAGTCGCGTCGCGGCCGACAGCATCCGCTCGAGGGTGACGAGGGCGAGCGCCGCGAGCACCCCGAGCCGTCGGGGCCACGGCGGTGCGGCGGCGGCGGACGCGAGACGTTCGACGAGGACGGCGACCACCACCACGATCGCGAGCAGGACCGCCGGGCCGAGCGCGAAGGCGCCGCCCAGGTCGAACGCCGCGAGCGGTGCGTGGAGGGTCTGGTGCGCGACCGAGCGGGTCTCGAGGTAGCCGGGGGAACGGACGACGAGGTCCGCTCGACCGAGCCCGAGCAGCCGGGCCCCGGCGAGGTACGCGATGCCGTCCGGACCGATCGAGGCCAGCCGGGTCGCGCGCACGATGACCGCGACGACGACGAGCGCTCCAGCGGCCAGCACCATCCGGCCGTCGGGCCGGGCCGGACGGACACGGGCGTCCGCGCGACCGCGCATCCGGGCCACGCCGAGGACGATGGCCACGAGCGCGACGAGCAGCGGGGTGAGCGCCCATGGCGGTGCGGGCGCACCGAGCGCGACCGCGACCGACACGCCCCCACCGATCACGACGTGCAGCGCGACCCCCGCGAGCAGGGCGACCGCCGGGCGGGCCCGACCCCACGGGCCCTCGCGCGCCGTGACGGCCGAACCGACCATGAGGAGCGCGACGAGGTGCACCGCCTCGGCGACGAGCGCGACGAGCTCCGGGCCGCTCATCGATCGGACCCGAGGAGCCGGTCATCGACGAGCACCACGGTGCCGTCGGGCCCCGTCGTCACTCGGATCAGCGTCGGGGGCGAGTCCGCGAGCAGCAGCCGGCAGGAGCGGGCCGTGCAGGGCAGCGTGAGGTCGCGGGGCGCACGCTCGGGGAGCTCGAGCGTGGCCGTGCCGGGGCCGTACTCCCAGCCGGCCGCACCCCCGACGGCGACCAGCAGGGGGGGCCAGAGGAGCCGATCGACGCGCATGCGAGCGGCGAGCGGTCCGCCCTCGAACCGGTAGGTCGCGCCCGGAGCGAGCCGCGCGAGGGTCAGGTGCGGCTCCCACCACGCCCCCTGCGCGTCGACGAGCGCCTCGAGCCCGACCCGGGCCTCCCGGTCCCCGGCCGAGTTCCCCGTCGTGCGCGCCAGCAGCGGGAGGAACGTCGCGTTGACGACGATGAGCGCGACCAGGAGGGCCGCGCGGACCTCCGGCCGGCCCGCGCTCGCCGCTGGCGCCTCGTCCCCCACCAGCCAGCGCGGTCGGGCCACCCTGTCCCTCCTCGAAGCGCTGACCGCGAGCCGTGCGTCGCGGGCCGTGCGTGTCGCGACCCGGGGCCGCTCGAACGACCGCACCGTGCATCGACCCCGGTCGACACCGGGCCGCGGGCGGACCCTACAGCGGGAGCTCCACGCCCTGGATGAGCGGTCGCAGCAGGAGGAGGAACCGCGCCCACAGCCCGGTCATGATCGCGAGCCCGACGAGCACCAGCAGCACACCGCCCCCGACCTGGAGCCGCCGGGCGTTGCGTCGGAGGACCTCGAGCGTGCCACCGAGCCGATGGAGCGCGAGCGCGAACACGACGAAGGGGATGCCGAGCCCGAGCGCGTACACGAACGCGAGGACCGCACCGCGGACCGCACCGGCCCCGACCCCGGCGGCGAGCGTGAGGATCGCTCCCGCCGCGGGACCGAGGCAGGGCGTCCAGCCGATGCCGAAGACGAAGCCGAGGGCCGGTGCGGCCGCGAGTCCTCCGCTCGGTGCGCGCCCGGCGATGCGGAACTCGCGCACGAGGCGCCCCCGCGCCATCAGCACCCCCAGCACGACCACGATGCCACCGAGGACGAGCGGGCCGGCTCGGGAGCGCTCGAGGAGACCGAGCGCCCCCGCGGCCGAGCCGAGCAGCGTGAAGGGGACGGCGAAGCCGAGCACGAACAGCAGCGCACCAGCGAGCACCCGTCCACGCCGGAGCGCACCACCCTGCTGCAGCTCATCGGCCGAGAGCCCCGTGATGAACGAGAGGTAGCCCGGCACGAGCGGGATGACGCACGGTGAGGCGAAGGAGACGAGGCCCGCGGTGAGCGCGACCGCGGCCGCGACGAGGAGGTTCGCGTCCACGATCAGCGACCGGACGGCATCACCCATCCGGTGCGCCGCCCGAGCCCGATCCCGACGACGGCTCGTCGAGCAGCGCACCGATGAGGCCCAGGAGCTCCGGGTAGGTCGTCGTCCCGAGGATGCGTACGGCGACCCGTCCATCGCGGTCGACGAGCACGGTCGAGGGGATCGTGCGCGGCCCGATGCCCGGGAAGCGCGCGGCGAGCTCGCTGACCGGATCGAAGACGGACGGGTAGGCGACCCCGAACTCGCGCAGGTGCGCGGCGGCGTTCACCTCGCTGTCCTCGATGTTGACACCGAGGAACGCGACCTCGTCCGCCGGGAGCAGCGCCAGTGCGGTGTCGAGCTCCGGCTGCTCGGCCCGGCACGGCCCGCACCAGGACGCCCAGAAGTTGACGACCACGACCCGTCCCGCACCGTCCCCGATGCTCGCGGTCCGCTCGGGTGCCCCGACGAGCGGCAGCCGGACCCCGACGGGGGCCGCTTCGCGGTCCTCGGCCGGGATCGGGCACAGCCCGGTCCGGACCCCGGGGATGCGCTCGCACTCGACCGTGGCCGGCGCGCACGACGCGACGAGCGCGAGGAACGCGCAGAGCACGAGGACACCGGAGGAGCGACGCGGCTTCCCGGGCGCGCCGCGCCTCACTGGGCGATCGGGACCGCCAGGTCCTCGGGCTGCTCGACGACGTCCGCCGCCGCGCGCTTCTCGCGCTGCTCCATGCGGTCGAGCCAAGCGAGCGAGAGGACGAAGAGGGCGAGCGAGATCAGCGACCACAGCGCCGAGGGGAAGGTGTCCGCCCCCGGGTCGTAGAACGCGTACCAGTCGACCGGGTCGCCGACCGGCAGGGGTTCGAGCGGGGTCCCCGCCGCGTCCACGAGGTTGGCCACGGCCTGGAAGCGCTGGACCGCGACGAGCGTCCCGGTCCCCCGGTCGTCCACGATCCTCGGCTCACCGACGGGCTCGGCCGTGTAGAACGGCGTCGCACGACCGGTCGCGTTCGCCGGCGCGGACCGCGCGACGTCGTCCTCGTAGGACTGCCGCCGCTGCCCACCGATCTGCGCGATGCCGTTGCCGTCGATGGGGAGGAACTGGTTCGCCATGGCATCGACCGCGCCGCCGAGCGACCCCGACAGCGTCGCGAAGGCGGGATCGGCGACGAGCCGGTCGGACGGCACGTCGGCCTTGCCGAGGTACTCGGCGACCTCGACGAACTCCGACGTGTTGTTCACGCTCGCGAAGAACGCGGCACGCTCGGAGCCGGCCTCGAACGGGTACCACCGGGCGGCGTACTGGTCGCTGGGCTGACCCGGCAGGTGCGAGATGCCCAGGTTCACCGGGATGCCGGGACCACCGAACCACCAGAACACACCGAGCAGCAGGTTGAACCCGAAGAACGCGACGCTGTAGATCGCCGCGGCCTTCTTGGCGCCGTAGTTCGACCACAGCAGCACGTACACCGAGCCGCTCAGGAACACGAGGCCGAGCGGGATGGCGAGGACCGCGACCGGGTGATCGGCCGGGATGACGCTCTCGACGGCGAGGAAGAGGTGGCTCACGATCCGGCCTCCACGGTCGGCTCCCCGCCGATCTGCGCGGCGCGCGGACCACCGGTGCGCTGGAACGACTCGATGTGGTCGACGAGGGCCTCGATGGCCTCCGGCGAGAGGGTCTGCGCGAACGACGGCATCGGCGCCTGGCCGGGGACGTTGCGCCCGTTGATGAGGACCTGCCGGACCGCGTCGCGGGCCGCCTGCCTCGAGGCCTCGTCGCCGGGGACGGCGCCGTAGCGCTCGAACACGTTCCACAGCTGCGGACCGACGTAGCCCTGCGCGCCCTCACCGTGGCAGCGCGCGCAGTTCGCCCCGAAGAGGTCGTCGCCCGAGGCGCCGATGAACGTCTGCGCCTGCGGGACCTCACCCGTCTGGACCGAGAGGATGTAGGCCGTGATCTGCTCGAGCTGGAGGTCGGAGAGCGCACCGCCGTTGGCGGAGCTGAAGGCCTGCATCGGCGTCCCCGTGCGCCCGTAGGTCAGCGTCAGCAGGACGTGCTCCCGGACGTCGTCGACGACCTCGGAGTCCTGGTAGCGCGCGACGATGTTGTTGAGCGCGGGCACCGGCCACGGCGCCGCGACGTCCGGGTCCGGGTGGGGCGCCGCGCCCCCCTCGAGGTTCACGCCGTGGCAGGACGCGCAGGCGTTCTGGTACTGCGCGCGGCCCGCCGCGACGTCGGCGGCGTAGAAGTCGTCGACGCGCGCGTTGATACGGCCCGGCTCGATCAGCCAGTACAGCGGCAGGAACAGCGACGAGAAGACCGCGAAGGCCACGCCCCAGGACATCGCGCGCTCGAGCCCGGTGGTCTCGAGCTCCTCGTCGGAGTGGTAGGGCCGCATGGCGAGCGGGATGTCCGCGTTGCGGCGCGGCCCCCGGCGGCGTCCCGGGCCGACGACGACGTAGGCCAGCGCGAAGCCGGCCAGCGCGACGACGAGCAGGATGACGGGGACGCTGCCCCCGCTCCCACCGGACGTCACGAGGACGAAGGGATCGGACATCACGGTCTCCACGACCTCACGCATCGACGCAGGACGGACCCTCACGCGACTGCTTGAGGGCGTTGGCGGTGCGGGCGGGCCCCGTCAACGGGGTCCCGAGGTCGACGACGAAGTTGCCGTCGCCGTCGACGAACGAGCGGAAGCGGTCGAGCCCGCGCGGCGCCGGCCCCCCGGTCCACTCGCCGTAGCGGTTGTAGCGCGACCCGTGGCACGGGCACTCGAACCACTGCGACGACTGGCACCACGGCACGGCGCAACCGAGGTGCGGGCAGGCTCGGCTGTTGACCGCCATCAGCCCGACCGAGTCGTCGACGATGGCGTGGACCTCGCCGTAGGCGGTGCGCGCGGCGGGCAGCGTCGGGTCCCAGGTCACGATCGCGAGCCCGGCCTCCGGGACCGCGACCGGGGTGCGCGCCCCGAGGATCGTGTCGACGAGTTCGCGCGCCGCCGCGATCGGGACCTCACCGAAGAGCCCGTCGCCCGGCCGGGGCCAGAGGAAGCCGAGCGAGGCGAGCCCGAAGCCACCGAGCCCGGCGCTCACGGACCCGATGAGGCTGTAGCGCAGGAAGGTGCGCCGCTCGATCGGCGTGCGCTCCGCCCGTCGTCGCGTGGTCTCGGCCATGTGTCGTCGTACCTCTCGGT
>JBEAQO010000091.1:0-12739 GCA_041163825.1 Actinomycetota bacterium
CTCAGTCCTCGTCGGCACCCGGGGCGTCGAGGTAGCGGTCCTTGATCGCGTCCACGACCCCCGCGTCGGCGAGCGTCGTCGTGTCGCCGAGCTGCTTGTCCTCGGCGATGTCGCGCAGCAGACGCCGCATGATCTTGCCCGAGCGGGTCTTGGGGAGCTCGCCGGTGAACATCAGGCTCGCGGGCTTCGCGATCGGTGAGATCATCCGCGCCACGTGGTCGCGCAGCTCCTTCGCCAGGGCCTCGTCCCCCTCGACGCCGGAGCGCGGCGTGACGAACGCGGCGATCGCCTGCCCGGTGAGCGCATCCGCCCGACCGATGACGGCCGCCTCGGCCACCGCGGGGTGGCTCACGAGCGCCGACTCCACCTCGGTCGTGGAGATGCGATGGCCCGAGACGTTCATGACGTCGTCGACCCGGCCCAGGAGCCAGAAGTAGCCGTCCGCATCGCGCTTCGCGCCGTCGCCGGCGAAGTAGCGTCCGGGGAAGCGGGACCAGTAGGTCTCGCGGTAGCGCTGCTCATCACCCCAGATGCCGCGCAGCATCGAGGGCCACGGCCGGTCGAGCACGAGGTAGCCGCCCCCGGGGACACCGACCTCGTCACCGCGGTCGTCGACGATGGTCGCGGAGATGCCGGGCAGGGGGAAGGTCGCCGAGCCGGGCTTGGTCGTCGTCGCGCCCGGCAGCGGCGCGATCATCATCGCCCCGGTCTCGGTCTGCCACCAGGTGTCGACGATCGGCGCTCGGCCGCCGCCGATGTGCTCGCGATACCACATCCAGGCCTCGGGGTTGATCGGCTCACCGACGCTGCCGAGCACCCGCAGGCTCGAGAGGTCATGGCCGGCCGGGTGGTGGTCCCCCCACTTCATGAAGGCGCGGATCGCGGTCGGCGCGGTGTAGAGCTGGGTCACGCCGTAGCGCTCGACGATCGCCCAGAAGCGGTCCTCCGCGGGGTGGTTCGGGACGCCCTCGTAGAGCACCGAGGTGGCACGGTTGGCGAGCGGGCCATACACGATGTAGCTGTGTCCGGTGACCCAGCCGATGTCCGCAGCGCACCAGTACACGTCGTCGTCGGGACGGAGGTCGAAGACGTAGCGGTGGGTGAACGCGACCTGGGTCAGGTAGCCGCCCGTGGTGTGCATGATGCCCTTGGGCTTGCCGGTCGTGCCCGAGGTGTAGAGGAGGTAGAGGAGGTCCTCCGCCTCCATCTCCACCGGCGGGCAGTCGGACGACTGGGCGTCGACGAGGTCGTGCCACCAGACGTCCCGGCCCGGGGACATGGCCACGTCCTCGCCGGTGCGCCGGACGACCAGCACGTGCTCGATGGAGGCCGATCCCTCGACGGCCTCGTCGGCGGCGGGCTTCAACGCCGCGACGGCACCGCGGCGCCAGCCACCGTCGGCGGTCACGAGCACCCTGCAGGCGGAGTCCTCGATGCGGTCCCGAAGGGCCTGGGCGCTGAAGCCGCCGAACACGACCGAGTGGACAGCACCGATGCGAGCGCAGGCGAGCATCGTGATCGGCAGTTCCGGGACCATCGGGAGGTAGACGGCGACCCGGTCACCGCGCTCGACCCCGAGGGCGCGCAGGGCGTTGGCCGCGCGCGAGACCTCGTCCCTGAGCTCGGCGTAGGTGATGGTCCGGGTGTCGCCCGGTTCGCCCTCCCAGTGGAAGGCGACCTGTGCACCGTGGCCCGCTTCGACGTGACGGTCGACGCAGTTGTGCGCGACGTTGAGCCGACCGCCGACGAACCAGCGCGCGAAGGGCGCCTCCCAGTCGAGGACCCGCTCCCATGGTGTCGACCAGTCGAGCGCTCGGGCCTGCTCGGCCCAGAACGCCTCGTGATCGGCATCGGCGTGCTCGTGGAGCTCCTGTCCCGTCACGAGCGCGCGCGCTCGGGTCGCCTCGTCCGGTGGGAAGCGTCGATCCTCCTCGAGCAGGCCCTCGATCGCCTCCGATGCCATCGTCGACCCTCCCGTCCGTGACCGGCTCGCTGGCGCCCCGCGACGGCCCCGCGACCGGCGGGTGCGCACCGGCGCCCGCGGCGCTCGGCGCTCCCGGCGCCGAGACTAGCCCCGGCCCCTCCGTGCTGGCAGGATGGCCCCATGACACCGATCGACGTGGACGCGCTCGAGGACGACTGGGAGTCCGAGGGCGTCGCCGTGCCGCGGGGGCGGCCGCGGGCCTCGGTCGCCGCTCGCGAGCGGCGCGCCCGGGAGGGGCTCGGTCGGGTCGTCGCCCTCGATCGCGGGCACGTCGAGGTCCTCGTCGACGGTGAGCGGCTGGTCGCGCGCTACGGCGGTGGGATGCGCGGCGTGCGTGTCGCGGTCGGGGACGAGGTTCGAGTGGCGCGGTCGGCGCGAGGCGGCGAGGCGCGGCTGGTCGCGCGCGAGGAGCGGCGCACCGTGCTCGCCCGGAGCGGTGACGACCTCGAGGACGATGAACGCGTCGTCGTGGCCAACGCCGACGCGGTCGTGTGCGTGGTCGGGGTCGACAACCTCGAGGCGGGACTGCGCTTCGCCGACCGTGTGCTCGTCGCCGCGTCGCTCGGTGGCCTGGCCGCGGTCCTGGTCGTGAACAAGATCGACCTCGCCGAGTCGCGCGAGGCCGTCGAGGCCGCCGTCGCGCCCTACCGACGTGCCGTCGAGCACGTGGTGCTCACCTCGGCGACCACCGGCGAGGGCCTCGACGAGCTCGCACGGGTGCTCTTCGGGCGATGGAGCGCGCTGACCGGGCACTCGGGCGTCGGGAAGTCGTCCCTGACCAACCGACTCGTGCCCGAGGCGGCGCGGGCGGTCGGAGCGCTCGGGCGTCGCGGCGGTCGGCACACGACGGTCGCGGCTCGCGCGCTGCCGCTGGTCGACGGTTGGCTCGTCGACACGCCGGGCGTGCGCTCGTTCGGGCTCGGGGCGCTGGCGCCCGGCGCGCTCGCCCGGCACTTCCCGGAGCTCGCCACGCTCGCGTGCGAGCTCGACGACTGCACCCACGACGGCGAGCCGGGCTGCGCCCTGGAGCCTGCCGCCCTCCCGGCGGTCCGCCTGGCGGCCTACCGCCGGTTGCTCGCTGCCCTGCGCGCCGGAGGGGAGCCGGAAGAGGCGGTGGGTCCGCCGGAGCCCGGGGCTACCCTGTCGTGACCCCCGGCGGGGTAGCCAAGTGGTAAGGCAGGGGACTGCAAATCCCCCATCACGGGTTCGATTCCCGTCCCCGCCTCCATCGCTCGCGGCCGCTCGAGCCCACTCGCTAGGCTCGATGGATCGCCGCGTCCGAGCGCGGTCCAGGCCCGACGCACCGCCCCGGGAGCCGCGCTCGTGAGTCAGGCACGCCCCTACGACGCCGTGGTGGTCGGTGTGGGGGCGATGGGGTCCGCGGCCGCCTTCCATCTGGCGCGGCGCGGGCAGCGGGTGCTCGGCATCGAGCGCTTCGCGATCCCCAACGCGATGGGCTCCTCCCACGGGATCAGCCGCATCATCCGGCTCGCCTACGCCGAGGACCCCTCGTACGTCCCGCTCCTCCGGCGGGCCTACGCGCTCTGGCGCGAGCTCGAGACGATCGCCGGTGAGCGCCTGCTCGTGACCACCGGCAGCATCGACGCGGCCCGTGAGGAGGACTGGATGTTCTCCGGCTCGGTGCGCTCGTGCCTCGAGCACGACCTCGAGCACGAGGTCCTCGGGCCCGCGGAGGTCGCCCGGCGCTGGCCGGGCTACCGCCTCCCCGAGGGCATCCTGTCCTGCTTCCAGCCCGACGGTGGGTTCCTGCTGGCCGAGCGCTGCGTCGTCGCCCACGCCCGAGCGGCGATGGCCCATGGCGCCGAGCTCCACGGGCACGAGCGCGTGGTCGGGCTCGAGGACGAGGGCGAGCTCCTCGCGGTCGTCACCGATCGCGGTCGCCATCTCGCACGCCGGGTCGTGCTCGCGGCCGGCGCGTGGATGGGCGAGCTCGCCGACCCGCTCGCCGGCCTCGCCGTGCCCGAGCGTCAGGTCCTGGGCTGGTTCGCGCTGACCGAGCCCGAGCACTACCGACCGGACACGTTCCCGGTCTTCAACCTCGCGACCGACCTCGGGCGCTACTACGGCTTCCCCGAGGCGGTCATCCCCGGGTTCAAGATCGGCCGCTACCACCACCGTGCGGAGGTCGTGGTCCCCGACGTGCTCGACCGGACGCGCATCGACGCGACCGACGAGCGGCTGCTGCGCGAGGCGGTCGCCGCGTACTTCCCGGGGGCGGACGGCCCGACGCTCACGCTCGCGACGTGCCTGTTCACGAACACGCCCGACGAGCACTTCATCATCGACCACCATCCCGACGACGTACGCGTCGTGCTCGCCTCGCCCTGCTCCGGCCACGGCTTCAAGTTCGCCTCGGTCGTCGGCGAGGTGCTCGCGGACCTCGCGACCGACGGTGCGACGCGTCATCCCATCGGGCTCTTCGGCCTCGACCGTGCTCGCGCCGGGGCCCCTGCATGATGGCCGCGCGCCCGGGGGCGGAGCTCCGCGTGCTCGTCTCGGGGGTGCTCCTCGGGCTGGCCGCGTTCGGCACGCTCGCGCTCTCGGGTGCGCAGCGCCTCGGAGCCGTCGACGAGGGTCCGGTCCCGCTGCTGGCGGCGGCGGCCATCCGCCCGATCGGGGAGGCCGAGGAGGTCGAGGCCGAGGAGGACGCCTCCACCTCGGACGGGGGCGAGTCGGAGGCGCCGGAGCTCGCGGCGCCGCCGGCGGTGCTCGGCGTGCCCACGGCAGACGGACGTGCGATCGTCGCGAGCGGGACGTCGAGCGCGGGCAACGGCGAGGGGCCGCTCCTGCGGTTCACGGTCGAGGTCGAGCGCGACCTCGCGGTCGACCTTGACGAGGCGGTCTCCGTCGTCGAGGCGGCGCTCTACGACGAGCGCTCCTGGGCCCGCGACGTGCGCTTCGAACGCGTCGAGGACCCCGCGCTGGCGACCGTGCGCGTCCTGATCGCCGCCCCGGCCACGGTGGACGCGATGTGCGGTCGCGTGGGGCTGCGCACCCTCGGGCGCTACTCGTGCTGGACGGGCCGCTTCACGGCGCTCAACGCCGAGCGCTGGACCGGTGGGGCGGACGACTTCGACGACCTCGAGGTGTACCGCCGCTACCTCGTCAACCACGAGGTCGGGCACGCGCTCGGGTACCGCCACACGCGCTGTGCCGGCCCGGGACAGCTCGCGCCGATCATGGTCCAGCAGACCATCGGGACCGGTGGCTGCGTGGCGAACGGCTGGCCCTACCCGTGAGCACGACCCCCGGCTCGGGCTTCGAGGTCGGCATCGTCGGCGGCGGAGTCCACGGCGCGAGCGCGGCGTTCCACCTCGCCCGCCTCGGGGTGCGAACGATCCTCCTGGAGCAGGGCGAGCTCGCCGGTGGTCCGACCGGGCGCTCGAGTGCGGTCTGCCGGGCCTACTACACCAACCCCTTCCTCGCGCGCGTCGCGCGCGCCTCGCTCGACCTGCTCGCCGACTTCGCCGAGCACACGGGTGGTCGTGACGCCGGTCATGTCGTGACGGGCGGGCTCTTCCTGCACGGCCCCTCGGACGAGCCGGCGGTGCGTGCGACCGCGGCGGCACTGACCACCATCGGCACGACCACCGAGGTCCTCGGGCCGGACGAGCTCGTCGCGCGCTTCCCGGGCTTCGACCCAGCGGGCATCGCGGTCGCCGCGTTCGAGCACGGCGCCGGTCACGCGGACCCCGCCGCGACGACGAGCGGGCTCGCAGCGCGGGCGCGTGAGCTCGGGGCCGAGGTCCGCGTGCGCACCGCGGTGACCGGGATCGCCCACGCGGGCGGTGGCGCGCCGATCCGGCTCGGGATCGCCGATGGCACCTCCGTCGAGGTCGACCGGCTCCTCATCGCGGCCGGCCCGTGGACGCGACCGTTGGCGGCGGCGGTCGGCTCGGAGCTCCCGCTCACCGTCGAGCGCCACATCGTCGCGACGTTCGGCTGGGGCCGGGCCGAGCCGGTGGGACCGGTGTTCGCCGATGTCCCGGCCGGCCTCTACGTCAAGCCGGAGGTGCACGGGGGCTTCCTGGTCGGGCCGCTCACGCCGGAGCCGACCATCGACGGGCCCGAGGCGCTCGTCGACGAGCGCCTCCGGGCGGGGGAGGCCGAGGCGCTCGCGGCAGCGGTCGTCGCGCGGGTCCCGCACCTCGAGGATGTCGAGCCGCGCGGTGGCTGGGCCAGTCTCTACGACGTCAGCCCCGACTGGCAGCCCGTCATCGGTGAGGTCGCGGAGCGCGTCTTCGTCGATGCCGGCACGAGCGGGCACGGGTTCAAGCTCGCGCCTGCGCTCGGCCTCGAGGTGGCCCGGATGGTGCTCGGCGAGCCGGACCCGGCACTCGCGGAGTTCTCACCGACGCGCTTCGAGCGCGGCGAGGGGATCGGCGCGGGCTGGGGCGAGGCGCGCATCCTCGGGTGAGCGTCGCCGGCCGGGGGCTCACCCCGGTCAGTGGCCCTCGGGCACCTCGCCGAGGTACGCCTCGCGCATCTGCGGGTTGGCGAGCAGCGCCTCGGCGGTGTCGGTGAGGACGATCTGGCCGGTCTGCAGCACGTAGCCGCGGTCGGCGATCGAGAGCGCCATGTTGGCGTTCTGCTCGACGACGAAGACGGTCGTCCCCGCGGCGTTGATGCGCTCGATGATCTCGAAGTTCTGGCTGACCAGGATCGGAGCGAGCCCCATCGACGGCTCGTCCATGAGCAGGACCTTCGGCCTCGCCATCAGGGCCCGACCGACCGCGACCATCTGCTGCTCGCCGCCGGAGAGGGTCCCGGCGCGCTGGTTGAGGCGCTCCTTGACGCGCGGGAACATCTCGAAGATGCGCTCGAGGTCCTCCTCCTGCTCGCCGTCGCCACGCAGGTAGGCGCCGATCTCGAGGTTCTCCCGCACCGTCATGCGCTTGAACAGCCGGCGGTTCTCGGGGACCATCGAGACGCCACGAGCCACACGCGCGGCCGTCGACCAGTCGTTGGCGACCTCGCCGTCGATGAGCACCTGGCCCGAGGAGGGCTTGACCATGCCGAGGATGGTCTTGAGGGTCGTGGTCTTGCCGGAGGCGTTGCCACCGAGCAGGCAGATGAGCTCCCCGGGGTGGATGGCCATGTCGACGCTCTTGAGGATGTGCGCGGCGCCGTAGTGCGTGTCCACCCCGCGGAACTCGAGGACGGGGGTGCCGGTCGCGTCGGTCGGCTGGCTCACGCCGCCCCCTCCTTGGACTCGGGTCGCCCGAGGTAGGCCTCGATGACCGTCTCGTCGGTCGAGATGGTCGCGTAGTCGCCCTCGATGAGCTTGACACCGTGGTCGAGCACGACGACCCGGTCCGAGACGTTCGCGACGACCTTCATGTCGTGCTCGATGACGACGACCGTGAAGCCCTTCTCGGTGCGCAGCTTGCCGATCAGCTCGGTCAGCTCGGCGGTCTCGCGCGGGTTCATGCCCGCGGTCGGCTCGTCGAGCAGGAGCAGGTCCGGCTCGGTCGCCATCGCGCGCGCGATCTCGAGCCGGCGGCGGTTCGCGTAGGAGAGCACGGAGGCGGGCTGCTCGAGGCGATACCCGGACAGGCGCGACCCGAAGAACGACAGCACCTCACGCGCTCGTTCCTCGGTCTCGCGCTCCTCGCGCCGGAATCGCGGCGTGCGCAGGATCGCGTCCCAGGCGCCGGAGCGGCGACGGCAGTGCTGGCCGACCATGACGTTCTCGAGCACCGTGAGGTTGGGGAACAGCTTGACGTTCTGGAACGTGCGTGCGAGGCCGCGCTCGGTGATGAGGTTGGGCGGGAGCCCCGCGATGTCCTCGTCCTTGAAGCGGATGGTGCCCGCGTCCGGCGGGAAGATGCCGCTGGTGACGTTGAAGAAGGACGTCTTCCCGGCCCCGTTGGGGCCGATGATCGAGACGATCTCGCCCCGGTCGATGCGGAAGTCGACGCCCTGGAGGGCGTTGAGGCCGCCGAAGGACTTCTTCAGCCCGACGATCTCGAGCAGCGCCATCGTCAGGCCTTCCCGTCGTCGGTGTCGGCATCGTCGTCGATGAACCGACCCTTGCGGTCGAACCAGGCGTCCTGGCTGAACTCCTCGGCATGGAGCTCGCGCGTGCGTCGGACCGACGGCACGAGCCCCTCGGGCCGCTGGAGCATCATGTAGATGAGGACCGCCCCGTAGATCAGCAGCTTGTACTCACCGAACTCCTGGAGCAGCCCGGGCTGCCGTGGGCCACCGAGGATGCCGATCAGGACGACCGCGCCGACGATGACCCCGGGGATGTGGCCCATCCCGCCGACGATGACGACGACGAGGATGATGATCGAGACCAGGAGGGCGAAGCTGTTCGGGAACACCGTGCCGACCTTGGCGGCGAACAGGGCGCCGCCGAAGGAGGCGAGGATGGCGCCGATGACGAACGCCAGGAGCTTCGACTGCTGCGTGTCGATCCCCATCGCCTGCGCCGTGGACTCGTCCTCCCGCAGCGCCGCCCAGGCCCGGCCGACGCGCGAGTCCTGGAGCTGCTTCGACACGTACACGGCGACCAGCACGAAGACGATCGTGATGTAGAGCATCCCGCGGGGGTCGATGCCGGAGAGCGTCGTGAAGCCGACGTCGATGCCGGGGATGCTGCGGATGCCCTGCGCGGCGCCGAAGTAGGGCCCGAGCCAGTCGGAGAGGAACAGCAGGCGGATGATCTCGCTGAAGCCGAGCGTCACGATGGCGAGGTAGTCGCCGCGCAGGCCGATGACCGGCGCGCCGATCAGGAGCCCGGCCAGCGCCGAGAGCCCGACGACGATCGGGAGCGCGACCCACCACGACAGCGCCGGCGCGAACGTGGGCGAGGTGGGGGAGGTCAGGACCGCCATGCCGTACGCGCCGACGGCGAAGAAGGCGATCGAGCCCAGGTTGAGCATGCCGGCGTAGCCGATGACGACGTTGAGCCCGAGCGCCATCAGCAGGAAGATGCCGACGTTGACGAGCAGCTCGTTGACGATGAGGCCGAAGAACGCGGGCAGGATGAGGGCGGCCGCCAGGGCGGCGACGAGGACCACGGTCCGCTGGCGGGTCGTGCGGGCCTCAGCGGCGTGGAAGCGGCGCTCGCGCGGGCCGCGGCGTCCGAGCGCGAACGCGAGGCCGGTCGCGACGGCGAACAGGGCCACGGCGGGGAGCGGCCGGATCCCGCTGTTCGTCACCCACATCGCCTTGTGGAGCGCGGCGAGCCCGACGTTGCCGAGCAGGTCGCGGGCGACGAGCTCGATCATCGAGAGCCCGAGCGTCACCTCGGTGCCGACCACGAGGGCTCGACGGACGCGTCGGCCGAGGAGGCGCGAGGCGCCACCGAGCACGGCCGCGAGGAGGATGGGCGCGGCGATCGAGGTCAGCAGGCCACCGAGGCCGGCCTCCCCGACGAGGGCGGTGCGCAGCTGGGGCGAGAGGTTCGGGAAGGCGCTGCGCAGGTCCCACGGTGCATCGATCGCGAGCACGACGAGGACGGCGCCGAGCGAGGTCACGGCCCCGGCGAGGAGGCTCACGACGACGTCACGGGGGACCGTCGGGATGTCGACCCGTCCCGGTCTCGGCAGGTGGACCGCGGCGCGCGACCCGACGATGAGGCCGATCAGGAGGAGCGCCAGGGTCCCGAGGTCGAGGACCCCGACGACGAGCTCCCTCGGGAGGAACGTCAGGTACATCCCGTTCGTCAGGACGAGGATGAGCGCGAGCGCGCCGAGGGCGCCGACGGTCAGGCCACGCCGTGGCTCGAACGGGGTCGCCTCGAGGGCCGGGGCGACCTCCGGGGCGACCTCCGGGGTCGTGGTCGTCGCCATCAGGCCCGGTCCTCCGATCCGATGCGCTCACCGAACAGCCCGCTCGGTCGGAAGATCAGCATCAGGACCAGCGCGCTGAACGCGACCACGTCCTTGAGCTGCGTGACGCTCGGGATGCCGAGGCCTCCCAGGATGAGGAGCGGACCCACTCCCTCGAAGAGCCCGAGCAGGACGCCACCGGCCATGGCCCCGGGGATGTTGCCGATGCCGCCGAGGACCGCGGACGTGAAGGCCTTGATGCCGGGGAGGAAGCCCGTGTAGAAGACGATGCCGCGGAACAGCAGCCCGTAGAGGGCGCCCGCGACCCCCGCCATCGCGCCGCCGACCGCGAACGTCATCACGATGGTCCGGTCGACGTCGATGCCCATCAGGGCCGCGATCTCCTTGTCCTCGGCGACCGCACGGATGGCCCGACCGGTGCGGGTGCGGTTGACGAAGTAGAACAGGCCGATCATCGCGATGATCGCGACGACGATGACGATGAGCTTCGTCGCCTCGATGGGGACGCCGAGGATGGAGACGCGACCGCCGAGCGCGCCGGGGAGCGCGGGGTAGGAGCGCACGTTCACGCCGAAGAGGCCGGAGAACGAGTACTGGATGAAGAAGGACACACCGATGGAGGTGATCAGCGGGATCAGCCGCGGCGCTTCCCGCAGCCTTCGGTACGCGACCCGCTCGATGACGACCGCCATCAGCGTCGAGACGGTCACGGAGACGGCGATGAGGATCGCCAGCGCGAGCAGGATGTTGCGCTCCCACAGCCCGCCGCGGACCATGGCGTCGGCGGCGAAGAACCCGATGAGGGAGCCGGCCATGAAGACCTCGCCGTGGGCGAAGTTGATGAAGCCGAGCACGCCGTAGACCATCGAGTACCCGAGCGCGATCAGTCCGTACATCGCGCCCTGGGCGAGGCCGGCGACGACGAGGTCGCGCCATGCGGTGGCGGAGGGCCCCTGACCGGCGAGGAAGTTGCCGACGGACCCGAACAGGCCGAACCCGATGATGAGGACCGCGCCGATGCGGATGGCCCAGAGGATCACGTCGACCGCGGTGAACCGCCGCTGGCGGCTCCTGCGTGCCGGAGCAGCGCTCGTCGCGGTCACCAGGGCCCTCCCCTCCCGGCCCGCGCCCTCTCGCGCGGACATCGCCGCGGCGACCTCGGCCGGTGGCGACGCGGGGAGTCTAGACGGGCCCCTCGACGGGCGCGACCCCGGACGCACCGCGGCCCCGACCCTCTCGGGTCGGGGCCGCGGCCCTGCGAGGTACCGATCAGGTCACGGCTTGATGACCTTGAGCGGGGTGATCTGGCTCGTCGAGGTGATCGACGAGTCCTCGTGGAGGAGGATCTGGATCTCCTGCGCGCCGCAGTCACCGAACTCGTCGCAGGCGATCGCACCGATGATGCCCGAGAAGGAGCTGGCGGACAGCGCCTCCCGCAGGGCCGCACGGTCGATCAGCAGCGACCCGTCGTCCTGGACGACGGCGACGGTGTCGATGGCCTTGAGCAGCATCGTGGTGGCGTCGTACGCGTGCCCCCAGAAGCCGGCGCTCGGCGCCTCACCGAAGGTCTCGTTGTAACGGGCCAGGAGGTCCGTCGCGGAGACACCGGTGATCTCGTTGCCGTTGGAGCCGAACTGCTCGCTCGGGCCGGAGAAGTAGAAGCCCTCCGACTCGGCGATCTCCATGAACGAGGCCACGGAGGCACCGTCGGCCGCGAAGCGGACGACGTCCTCGAGGCCGGAGACCTGGCTCCACTGCTGCGCGATGAAGTTGACCTCCGGCGGGAAGATCGGCATGAAGACGACCTCCGGCGCGGCGGCCGCGACCTCGGTCAGGACCGGCACCATGTCGGTGTCGCCCTTGTTGACCGAGGTGTAGACGACGACCTCGCCACCGAGCGCGGTGAAGGCGTCCGCGAAGGCGGTCGCGAGCCCGTCGGTGTAGGGGTCACCGTCGTGGATCGCCCCGGCCTTGGTCAGCCCGAGGTCGTTGTAGACGTAGTCCGCCACGGCAGCGCCCTGGTAGAGGTCGTTGTGCGCGGTGCGGTAGTAGCCCGGCAGGTAGGCCTCGCCGGCGGTGCCGAACGGGGTCTGGGTCAGGCGCGGGTTGGTGTTCGACGCGGAGACGAGCACCATGCCCGCGTTGCTCAGCAGCGGCAGGGCCGCGCCGGCAGCGCCGGAGCACGACGTGCCGATGACGCCGACGACGGACGTGTCCGCGACGATGGTCTGGGCCGAGGCCTGACCGCCGTCCGCCGAGCACAGGTCGTCGAGCGGCGTGCCGAGGTCGACGGAGAAGCCCTGGATGTCGCCGTAGTCCTCGATGGCGAGCTGGGTCGCGCGCTGGTTCGGAAGGCCCAGCGACGCCGTCTCACCGCTGATGGCCTCGAGCGAGCGGATCTGGATGCTCTCGCCCGGTGCCACGATGACCTCGGTGGAGGCCGCAGGGGCCTCCTCGGCCGGGGCCTCCTCGGCCGGGGCGTCCTCGGCCGCCGGCTCCTCGGCACCGCCGCCGCACGCGGTGACGACGAGCGCCATCGCGGCCAGCGCGGTGACGAGCCGCTTGCTGGTTCGGATCCTCATGGACGTGCTCTCCTTCGGTCAGGGGTCCCGGCGACGCCGATTCCCTCTCCACAGCGTCCCCGGGACGGGGACGGGTCGACGCCGGGGCGGGAGACACGGGGGACGGGAAGCGACCCCCCGCACCCGCGCGACGCTGCGACGCGACCAACGAACAGGATAGTAGGGACGCGTGGCGCTGTCGCGTTCCGCGGCCGTCCCGGGCCGGCCCGGCGGCCAGCGAGGGTCCGGGCGCGGCCAGGGGCCCCGTAGGCTCGAACGGAGCGCCCGGTCAGAGCGTCCTGACCGGCGAGCGAGGGGGCCCGCATGTCCGAGGCGGCCGGCGGGGTCCCGGCGGCCGGCACCGCCGATGG
>JBEAQO010000092.1:0-11516 GCA_041163825.1 Actinomycetota bacterium
GCGAACGTCGTGTTCGTCGACCTCGGACGGACCGTGCCGGGTCTGGCCGATCCGGTCTCGTTCGGGTTCTTCAGCCCGTTCACCCGGGCCTGGGAGTTCGCTTCGGGGGGTCTGCTCGCGCTGATCGACCCGGGGGCCGTGCGCGACCGGGGCGTCGCTCGCTCGCTCGGGCTGGCCGGTGCGGGGCTCATCCTCGGGTCGATGCTGCTGTTGGACGGGGACATGGGCTTCCCGGGCGTTCGCGCCATCCCCGTGGTCGTCGGGACGCTGGCGCTCCTGATGGCTCGGCCCCTCGACGTCGATCGTCCGAGCGGCACCGCCGTGCATCGCCATCCCCTCGAGCACCCCGTCCTGATGTGGATCGGCGACCGGTCGTACGGGTGGTACCTGTGGCACTGGCCGGCGATCGTCCTCACGGTCGCCGTGGTCGGTGAGCGCCGGTCGATCGTGGCGATCGCTGCGATCGCGTCGCTCGGCCTCGCGCACTGGACCCACCGGACGGTCGAGGAGCGCTTCCGCCGGGACGTGCGGTTCGAGGGGACGCGGGCCATCGAGCTCGCGGTGGGGTGCGTCCTGCTGCCGGTCGCGACCTCGGCCGCCGTCGCGGGGGTCGATCGCCTGCTGGAGCCGGACCGCCCGCCCGCCCACACCTGGAGCCATGAGGCCTGTCGCGCCGAGGGGCCCCTCACGATCGATCGCGCCGTCGACTGGCCGCGCGAGCGCTGCCTGCGCGGCGCCGACGGGGACGACGGTGTCGCGACGCCGGACGTGCTGCTCGTCGGTGACTCCCACGCCGACGCGCTCGCCGACGGTGTGCTCGCCGCGGTCGAGGCCTCGGGACGCTCCGTCGGGGTCTGGTACCGGGCGGCGCGTCCGCCCGTCGGGGAGGGGGTCTGGGCGGACGTCGTGCTCGAGCTCGTCCGCCGCGAGCGGCCCGACGTGGTCGTCATCGCGACGCGCTCGCTCGACTACCAGCAGGACGAGCGCGACGAGCGGGCGGACGGGGGACCCGACGAGGACGTCGCCACCTGGACCTCCCGTCCCGCTGCTCCCGGTGCCCCGAGGCGCGAGCAATGGGCGCGGGCGGCCGCCGCATCGGTCGCGGAGCTGCGGGCGACCGGGGCCCGCGTCGTCTGGGTCCACAACGTGCCGGAGTTCCCGGCGATGGAGTCGGGGGCCACGGCCGGCCCGAGCCTGCTGCGCCCCGGAGGCGAGCTCCTCGAGCTCTCCGCCGAGGAGCTCGCCGCCCAGCGTGATGGCCTGATCGAGGCGGAGCGGCTCGCGCTCGAGGGCATCGATGGCGTCGTGCTCCTCGATCCCGCCGAGGTGCTCTGCACGCCCGACTGCGTCAACGCGGACGGGCTCCGGACGCTCTACCGGAGCGACGACCACCTCAACGCCGTCGGGAGCCTCGCCCTCACCGAGGTCCTCCAGCGCGACATCGACCGTGCCCTGGCGATGGTGCCGTGAGTACCCTCGGGGGCCGCGCGCGGACCCGCGCGAGCCGAGCCCGAGCCGAGCGATCGGGTCGACCGGAGGCTCGGAGCGTCACCGACCGTCGACCGAGGAGTCCGACATGACCACCGCCACGCTCGCCGCGCTCGCCCCGCGCTCGCCCCGTGTCGTGCACGCCCACTGCGACCTGATGTGCGGCGTCTACAACCCGGCCCAGGCCCGCATCGAGGCCGAGTCCGTGCACCAGATCGCCGTGAAGTACCACGCCTCCGACGACGAGACGTTCCGCCAGCGCTGCGTCATCATCAAGGAGGAGCGCGCGGAGCTCGTCAAGCACCACCTCTCGGTGCTGTGGACCGACTACTTCAAGCCCGAGCACCTCGAGGCGCACCCCGACCTGCACGACACGTTCTGGAAGGCCATCAAGCTCGCCGGCGACGCAAAGAAGACGATGGACCCGGCCGCCGGCGAGGCGCTGCTGGCGGCCATCGACGCCATCGCCGACGTGTTCTGGGCGACCAAGGGCGGCAAGCCCGACTGGATGACCGCCTGAGGCTCGGTGCGGCGTCGGTCCCGCACGCGGCACCGACGCCGACGGACCGCTCGGGCGGACGAGGAGGGCCGTCGTGACGCAGCCCGGCGCGAGGGTGGTGCGGGAGGCGGTCGTCGACCACCGCCTGCGTCGCCACGCGCTCGTCGACGCGGTGCGCCGGGGCGCTCGTCCCGCCGACGAGGTCCGTGACGCGCCGCGCGAACTGCTGCGTGCCGCCGCGCACCTCGGGCTCGCCGCGGGCGAGCCCTGCCCGGTCTGCGGCGCCGATGCGCTGGTGGTCGTCGCGTTCGTCGAGGAACCCGGTGAGCGCGAGCGCAGCGGCGGTCGTGCGGTCGCGGCGGATGCGGTCGAGACGCTCGCCAACCGGCGGGGCAGCGTCACCCTGCACGAGGTCGAGGTCTGCCGCGGCTGTGCCTGGCACCACCTGCGCACGACCTCACGCGTGCGCGCGGTCCCGCCCGGGGCGAACGCGACCGCGAACGGCGCCTGAGCCGTGACCGAGCGCCGCTACTCGACCGAGCAGTACCTCGCGGCGAGCTCGGCCTCCGTCGTCGACGTCGATCCGGACGACCGTCGCGTGCTGCTCGATCGCACCGTCTTCTACCCCGGCGGGGGTGGGCAGCCCCACGACCTCGGCGCGCTCGTCATCGGCGACGACCGACTCGCGGTCGTGCGCGTGACGGAGGATGCGCGCGGCGTCTGGCACTGGCTCGAGGACGCGCCCCCGCCGGTGGGCACCGCGCTCGAGGCGGCCATCGACTGGGAGCGGCGTCATCTCCTGATGCGGACCCACACCGCGATGCATGCGCTCTGCGGTGTGGTCTGGCGTCGCTACGCGAGTCCGGTCACCGGCGGCAACATGGAGCCGGGCCAGGGCCGGCTCGACTTCGAGCTGCCCGAGTGGGACCCCGAGGACCGCGATGGGCTCGAGGCCGAGCTCAATGCCGAGCTCGCCGCCGCGCACCCCGTCGAGGTCGCCTTCCTCGAGCGTGCGGAAGCGGACCGCGACCCCTCGCTGATCCGGACGAAGGTCTCGCTCCTGCCGCCCGAGCTGACGGTCGTGCGAGTGGTCGACATCGTCGGGCTCGACCGCCAGGCGGATGGCGGCACGCACGTGGCGACCACGGCCGAGGTCGGGGCGGTGCGCATCGCGAAGGTCGAGTCGAAGGGCAAGGGCTTCCGCCGCATCCGCGTGGACCTGGCCGGCGCCTGAGGGGCGTGTCGGCTAGCGGTCGGGAGTCGCGTCCGGCGGGGAGAGCACGGCGCGCACCGCCGTGTCGATGACCGCGACCAGCGCCTCGTCGTCGACGCGCTCCGCGTCGAGGTCGGCGAGGACGAGCCCGAGGGCATAGGCCTGGATGAACGTCGCGATGGCTCTCGGGTCGAGGTCGTCGCGGATGAGCCCACGAGCCTGACCGTCGGTCACGATGTCGCTCGCGCGGTCGAGCAGCCCGGTGACGACCTCGACGATGAGCGTGCGGGCGTCCTCGCGCCCCTGCGCGACGCCGATGGCGGCGGCACGACCGATGCGCACGTCCGCTCGGACCGGATGCATCAGTGCCACGGTGAGGCCGTGGATCCGGTCGAGGAGCGATGCCGTGTCGGTGGCCTCGCCGAACAGCTCGGCGGCGCCCTCGAGGTCGGTGACGAGCTCGCCCTCGAGGAGCGTTCGCTGCGCTGCGGCGACGAGGCCCTCACGCGAGCCGAAGTGGTGCGCGATCAGCGAGAAGGACACGCCGGCCCGTGCCGCGATGTCGGTCATCCGGAGCGCCGGACCGCCCTGCTCTCGCACCACCTCGATCGCTGCGGTGAGCAGCCGCCGCCGTCCCTCGGGGCCCTCGTCGCCGCGCAGGGTGGTCGCGTCCGTGGCGGCCATGTCCGACCTTCCTCGCTCCTCCCCGCTGTGACCCGGCCCGGTGCCGCGAGACCCTCGCGACCGCCGCCCCCTCGGGACCAGCGAGGAGGGTAGGAGGTAGGAGGAGGGAGAAGGCGAAGGAGAGGAGTGGACCGCTCAGCGTCACGCGCGGCCCCCGCTGCCTCCCACGGCCCCGCGGAGGCCGTTCCCGGCCCGTCCGGACGGCCGCCGCCCACCGCCGCCGGGAGGATGCGCTCGGGGCCGGGGTCGGTTAGCGTTCGCGGCGGCGCGGTGACCGCTCCCGCCCCGTCCCGGTGGCCACCATCGCCGGCACGAGGGGGAGCGGCCGTCCGACGTCGGGAGCGTGCCGGACCACCGGGGGACCGGGGTCCAGCACGGCAGCAGCGCGGGAGCACGGCGGTCAGGACATCGCGTCCCTCACGTCGTGCGTGACCACGGGAGAGCACGGATGAAGCACACCCTCGTCGCGGGGATCGTCGTGGCGGTCGTCGCCGCAGCGCTCGCCGCCTTCGGTGGCGCGATCGGCGTCACCACCGTCTGGCCGGTGCTGCTGGCGGTCGCCGTCGGCGCCGCGTCGGGCAGTCCGACCCCGGGTCGCGCGATCGCGTTCCTCGTCGGTGCGTTCGTCTCGCTCGCGACGCTCGGTGCGCGCGCGGCCCTGTTCCCCGATGTCGCCGCTGCGCGCGCGGGTGCCGTCGCCGTCGCCGTCCTGGTCATCGCGGTCATCGCGATGGTGTCGGGCGGTCGCGCGCCGATGTGGGCCGGTCTCGCGGGCTACGCCGGCTTCGCCGCGCTCTACGAGCCGACGTTCGCCTCGAGCCCCACGAGCTTCCTGACCGACGCGCCCCAGGCGCTCCTGGTCATCGCCATCGCGACGGGCCTCGGCACCGTCGCGGTCCAGCTGTTCGCGCTCGTGGCCGGTGGCGCCGCCGCCGACGTCGAGCCCGCAGAGGAGAACGCGCTGTGAAGCGGACCATCCGCAGGGTCCTCTCGCTCGGGGCGCTCGTCGCCCTCGTCGCCGTGCCGACGATGCTGCCCGCGCTCGCGCAGAGCGGCCCGGCGGCGGCACCGACCCGCATCCAGCACCGCCAGTCGATGCTGACGCAGGTCGACCCGACGGGAGCGTTCGAGAGCGCGATCGTGGTCACGCAGCTGCTCGTCTCCGGCAACGGCACCGTCGAGGTGTCGCTGCCGGACCAGGCGACCGGCGGCCTCCGCAACCTCGAGGGCTTCGATCGTCCGAGCGTGTCCGACGCGAACGTGACGTGGCGCATCCCGACCTCGCCGGCAGGCGCGCTGCGGCGCACCGTGGCCGACGCCGACGTCGCGAGGGTCCCGGTCGAGATCGAGATCGCCTACGAGCTGGACGGCGAGACCGTGACGCCGAGCCAGCTCGTCGGTCGTGACGGCTTCCTGACGGTCACCTACACGGTCACGAACCTGACCGTCGAGGAGCGCGAGGTGCGCTACTTCGACGGGCAGGGCGCGCCACGCACCGCCACCGTCGAGGTCGCCGTGCCGATGGGCGGGACGTTCTCGACCACGCTCGACTCGCGGTTCGTCAACGTCGAGTCCGCGCAGGCCACCGGCATCGCGGGCGACGGCCAGGGCAACACGGTGGTCAACGGCGGGTTCACGCTGTTCGCCCCCGCCGGCGAGTCGACCCAGTCCTTCTCCTGGTCGGCCTACGTCTCCGACGCGGTCGTGCCGGCCGCGGAGATCACGATCCTTCCGGTGTCGTCGCGCTCCAACCCGTCCGTCGGGGCGGGTCAGGCGCAGCTCGAGCAGCTCATCACGGGCTTCAAGGACATCACCAACGGTGGGCTGATCCTCAACTCCAACGTCCTGCGGCTCTCCGACGGCGCGGCCGCGGCGGCCGACGGTGCCGCCGCGCTGGCGGACGGGCTCGCCAACACCGCCGCACCGGGCGCGCAGGCGCTCGCAGACGGGCTCAAGACCGCCGGTGAGGGCGGCGCGGAGCTCGCGGGCGGCGCCTACCTGGTCGCCAACGGCATCGGGGACCTCGAGTTCCAGGTCTACGGCCGGGAGCAGCTGCTCGAGAACCTGATCCTCGCGCGCGGCTTCCTCCAGTCCTCGCTCCTCGGCGCCGGGGAGTCGGTCGAGTCCCTCCCTGCGGCAGGGAACTCGATCTGGGGCATCTGCATGCCGCCGACCGCCGCCGGCGGGGCCTATGACGGGGGACGACTCTTCGAGCTCGCGACCGAGGTGGGGAACGAGGCGACCGCGATCGGCACGGCCGCGGCGACGATCGCCGTCGTGACCGGTTCCACGCCGGACGCGTCCGCTCCCTTCTTCGTCCCGGGTTCGGGCGACCCCACGGTCGAGGCCCAGGCCCTCGCCATCTTCGGCAGCCTGGCGGAGGTCGGGGCGCTGATGTCCGGGACCGGAGCCGGTGCAGGGACGGTCCCGGGCGCGGTCACCGGCGACACGACCGACTCGATCACCGAGATCATCGGCGCCTGCGCGGCGGCCGCGATCCTGCCGCCGCCGACGGCCAACGCGCTCTATGCGTACGCCATCCTCGGTGGCCCGCAGGCCCTGTACCCGGCGTCGACCGCTCCGGACGCCCGTGACGGTGCGGTCTTCAAGCTCGAGTCCGCTCGCGCGGACGTCAAGAAGCTCGTGGCAGGAGCGTTCGCGGTCGGGGACGGTGCGACGACGCTCGCCAAGGGCATCATCGACACCGCGGGCCCGGGTGCGGCGCAGCTCGCCGACGGGCTCGGCGACGCCGCCGATGGTGCGGGACAGCTCGCTGAGGGTGTCGGGACGATCGCCGGTGGGACTGTTGCGCTCTCGGAGGCCATCGAGGGCACCCTCGTCGGTGGTACGACCGAGGCGGGGGCGGACCTCGGGCTGCGGCTCGCGCAGCTCAACGCCGCGGACGCCCGCGGCATCGAGAACGAGGGCCTGCCCTACGGCACGGTCGCGAACGCGGACGTCTCCGCGGTGTACGCGTTCGAGATCGCCGGGGTCGGCGGTGAGAGCGGGCCGTCGTCCGCGACGCTCGCTCTCGCTGCGCTGATCGCGCTCGCCCTCGCGGCGCTCGTCGGGCTGGCGCTGCGCAATCGCGCGGGCTGACCCGAGCCGCACGATCCGGGAGGGGCGGGACCCGCGAGGGCCCGCCCCTCCGGCGTTCCCGCCGGCAGTAGGCTCGCTCTGCGCACGGGTCCGAGCCACCGTGCGGGACGGGTGGGGCGTGAGCGAGCAGCCGATCTGGGTCGATGCCGACCGCGAGTCGTCGTCGGCGGACGGCGTCGTCGGCAGCGTGTTCGAGCCGGCGCGCTGGTTCCACCTCCAGGGGCGCAACGACCGCCACGGTCCGCTCGACCTCGAGGCGATGCGACGCCTCGTCGCCGCCGGCATCGTCGGGCCCGACACCTACGTGTGGGCCGACGGCATGCCCGACTGGCGCTTCGCCCGCGACGTGCCCGCGGTCACGCCACCGCCGAGCCTGCGCGCGACCCTGCCGGCCTGGCCCGCCTGACGCTGCTCGGCGTCGTCCGACGTTGCGCTCTCCACAGGGTCGGACGGTCCCGCTCCCCGGGATGCGCGCCCGACCGTAGGGTGCCTGCGACTGCGGACCGCTTGCGCGGGCGAAGGGGATGGGTCATCATGGCGGTGACGGAAGGCAGACGGCTCGCCCTCTTCGAGGCGGCGCGTCGTTCGTTCGGGGAGCCGGAGGCCGAGACCCTGATGGACCTGGTCGCACCCGCTGGCGCGCAGCTCGCCACGCGTGAGGACCTCGCCGGGCTGGAGTCGCGTGTCGTCGGCAACCTGCGCGGCTTCGCCCTCTCGCTCGTCCTCACGACCGCGATGGCACAGACCGCACTGACGGTCTCCCTGGTCCTCCTGCTGCAGCGTTGAGCACGCGGGGCTGGAGGGGGCCCGGCGGCTAGCGTCCTCCGCATGAGCCCGTCCGCATCCGTGAGCGATCCCCTCGATGACCCGCTGGCGCTGCTGCGCGGGCGTGGGTTCGTGCAGGACGTCACCGACGGGGCCGCGCTCGCGGCGCGCTTCCGCGAGGGTCGCGTCACCTACTACGTCGGGTTCGACCCGACCGCGCCCTCGCTCCACGTCGGCAACCTCATGGGCATCATGGCGATGGCCTGGCTGCAGCGCGCCGGACACCGCCCGATCGCGCTCGCCGGAGGGGCGACCGGGCGCATCGGGGATCCCTCGGGGCGCGACTCGGAGCGCGAACTCCTCGACGAGGAGCGCATCACGGCCAACCTCGTCGGCATCCGCCGCCAGCTCGGTTCGATCCTCGACCTCTCGACGCCGGAGGCGGGGCTCCTGCTCGACAACCACGACTGGCTCGGACGATTCTCGTTCCTCGGCTTCCTGCGCGAGGTCGGTGTGCATGCGAGCGTCAACCAGATGGTCGCCCGCGAGGCGGTCAAGCGTCGGCTCGAGGCGCGCGAGCAGGGCCTGACCTTCACCGAGTTCACCTACCAGCTCCTGCAGGCCTACGACTTCGCGCACCTCGCCGCCGAGCACGGCTGCGTGCTGCAGGGCGGGGGCTCGGACCAGTGGGGCAACATCACCGCCGGCATCGAGCTCACGCGCAAGCTCCACGGCATCCAGGTCTTCGGGGTGGTCTGGCCGCTCCTCACCACCGAGGACGGCGAGAAGCTCGGCAAGTCGGCCGGCAACTCCGTCTGGCTCGACCCCGAGCGCACCAGCCCCTACGCCTACTACCAGTACTGGCTGAACCGGGCCGACGCGGAGCTCGAACGGCTCCTGCTCGCGTTCACCTTCCTCCCGCGCGCCGAGGTCACCGAGCTCGCCGCCGCGCACGCCAGCGACCCCGGGGCGCGCGAGGGCCAGCGCGTGCTCGCGCGCGAGGCGACCCGGATCCTCCACGGTGACGAGGGCGTCGCCGCCGCCGAGCGCGCGACCGACGTGCTGTTCGGCGATGCGCCGTTCGCGGGCGTGTCCGACGCCGCGCTCGCCGACGCGTTCGGCGAGGCACCGTCGAAGGAGCTCGCGCGCGGCCGGCTCGACGAGGGCCTCGGGCTCCTCGAGCTCCTGGTCGAGCTCGGGGCCGCACGCTCCAACGGCGAGGCACGTCGGCTCGTCGAACAGGGCGGGGTGCGCGTCAACAACGCCGCGGTCGACGACGCGTCCCGCCGGCTCGGGCCGGACGACCTCGCCGGTGCGACGACGCTCGTCGTCTCGGTCGGACGCAAGCGCCACCACCTGGCACGCTTCGTCTGAACCTGCGCCGTCGGGGCGAGCGGCGCACGGTCGCGGGACGCACGTCCGCGGGGAGGGTGCGATGTCCGGGGCGAGCGGTGCACGACCGGTCGCGCTCACGGTCTCCGACCTGCGCAGCGTCCACGGTCGTGCGCTCGAGCTCCCGCTCGGGGCGCTGACGGTCCTCGTCGGCCCCAACCGTGCCGGTGCGTCGAGCGTCGCCCACGCGTTCGCGCTCGCCGTCGATCCGACGCGCCCCTTCGAGCCCGAGCACGACCTGCCGCGGGGGCCCGATGGCCGGGTGCTGCCCGACCTCGCCCCGGCGGTCGCGCTCACGTTCGCCGATGGGACGCGCCGGCGCGTCCGCTTCGACGCCGTGACGGGGACACGCCGCGAGGACCGTGCGGGCGGGGATCGGGCGCACGCGGACAGCGTCGCGCACGCCGCCGCGACCCCACCGCGCGGCCCCGGCGGGCGGGTCCTCGTCAGCCGGGTCGACGACACACCGCGCGACCTCGTGCGCGACGTCGCGGGAGAGCCGGAGCTCGTCGTCGCGTTCGTCGAGCACCTCGAGAGGAGCGCCCGCGCGGTGCTCGGCGAGGACGTCGCCGTCGAGGTGCGCGCCGATGGCCGCGTCGAGGTCCGTGACGGTCCGGGCGTCGAGGTCCCGGTCGCCGAGGTCCGTGCGCTCGCCGCGATCGCGCTCGCGCGGGTGCTCGCCGAGCACGGACGTGCGCCGGTCGGCCTCGTCGTCGAGGCGCCCGAGGCGTTCCTCCATCCGAGCGCGCAGGTCGCCGTCGCGGCGGAGCTGCTCGCGCTCGCGCTGGACACGGGCGTGCCGGTCGTCGTGACCTCGACGTCACCGTTCGTGCTCCTGCGGCGCGAGGAGGTCCGGGTCGTCGCGCTGGCACGTGACGCCGAGGGCGTGACCCGGCTCGTCGCGAGCGCGCGCGGCGACGAGCCGCAGGCCCGGACGCTCGGTGGGCTCGTCGGCGACGAGGGGCTCGCGGCCGTGCTCGATCGCACGGGCGGGCTCGACCCGGGCCTTCGCGGGGTCCTCGTCGTCGAGGGTGGCACCGACGTCGCCTACCTCCGGCTCGCCGCACGCCTGCTCGACCGTGAGCAGGTCCTCGACGGGGTGCGCGTGCACGACGCCGGTGGGGCGATGGGTGCGGCGCTCGCCGCGATCGTGCTCCGCGCCGAGTCGGACGTGCCCGTGGTCGTGCTCCTCGACCACGACGATCAGGGCCGTCGAGCGCGCGACACCCTCGTCAAGCGCTTCGGCTTCGACCGCCAGCGCGAGGTGATGACCTACGCCGACGTCTTCGAGGGTGGGCCACTCGGGGTCGAGGCCGAGACCCTCTTCGACCTCGGGTTCCTCGAGCGCTTCGTCGACCAGCGCGGGCGCTCCGTCGTGGCTGCGGTGCGTCGCATCGCCGGGGCGCGGGTGCCGGACCTGACCTCGTCGGGCAAGGCGGCCTTCGTGCCCTGGGCCGAGGAGTGCGCGACCCGCGTGGACGTGCTGCGCTGGCGGGACCTGCTGGACCGCCTCGGCGAGCGCTTCGGGACCTGATCCGGCACCCTGCCCGCTCGCGGGACCTCCGTCCCGCGGGCGGGGACGAGGGGCCCTCGCGGGCGCAGCGGCCACGTGGTCGGCTGCGTGCATCGCACGACCGTCCGGATGCGCGAGCGTCCTCGAGGAGCTGCCATGTGCCCGACCGCCGCGACGACCGCCCGTGTCCTCCCGTTCCGTGACGGCGACGCGACGATGAAGGCACTGCTCGGCGGCAAGGGCGCGAACCTGTGCGAGATGACGCGCATCGGGCTGCCGGTCCCGCCCGGGTTCATCGTCACCACCGACGCCTGCCGCGAGTACCTCAAGGTCGGTGAGATCCCGGCCGGGCTCCTCGACGAGGTCGATGCGGCGCTGGCCGAGCTCGAGGTGTCGGTCGGCCGTCGCCTCGGCGACCCCGAGCGCCCCCTGCTGCTCTCGGTGCGCTCGGGTGCGCCGTTCTCGATGCCCGGGATGATGGACACGGTGCTCGACCTCGGGGCGACCCCGGCGACCGCGCCGGCGCTGACCGCCATGGCCGATGCGCGCTTCGCGTGGGACGCGCGTCGCCGCTTCCTCGAGATGTTCGGCCGGGTCGTCCTCGGGGTTCCCGCCGCGACCTTCGACCGCGTGCTGCACGCCGCGATCGCCGCGGCGGGCGTGCCCGACGAACGCTCGCTCGCCCCGGACGACCTCGAGCGCGTCGCCACCGACTACGAGCGTGCGATCGCGGAGGCCGGCTCGGTCCTGCCCGAGGACCCGCACGAGCAGCTGCACCTCGCGATCGCGGCGGTGTTCCGGTCCTGGAACGGGGACCGCGCCCGCGCCTACCGACGTGTCGAGCGCATCCCGGACGACCTCGG
>JBEAQO010000093.1:0-3373 GCA_041163825.1 Actinomycetota bacterium
GGGTTCTCCTACGGCGATGCGCTGCGCTGCGGGGCGATCGCGCACCTCGCGCCCGTGATGGGTCCCCTCAGCGAGTTCGCGCGTGCGGGCGGCCCCGTGCTCGGGATCTGCAACGGCTTCCAGGTGCTGTGCGAGGCGGGGCTCCTGCCCGGCGCACTGCTGCGCAACGAGGGCCTGCGATTCGTCTGCCGCGACGTCCCCGTCGAGGTCACGGCGGGTTCGGCGTGGACGTCGGCGTACCGGGTCGGTCAGCGGCTGGTGCTGCCGGTCAAGCATGGCGAGGGCCGGTACCACGCCGATGCCGCGACGCTCGATGCGCTCGAGGCCGAGGATCGCGTCGTGCTGCGCTATGCGGTGGGCGCGAACCCGAACGGCTCGGCGCGCGACATCGCCGGGGTCACCGACGTCGGGCGCAACGTGGTCGGACTCATGCCCCACCCCGAGCACGCGGTGGACCTCGTCACGGCGGGCGGGATCGACGGGCGCGGGTGGTTCACGAGCGTCGTCGGGGCAGCGACCGTCCGCTGAGGCGTCACCGCCACCACCGTGCGCGGCGGGTCAGGCGCCCGAGTGCTCCGAGAGCATCCGCTCGAAGGGGACGAACGCCGCGTCGCGATCGCGCCGGCGCTGACGGAACAGGTGCAGCCAGAGCAGGCCGTGCGCCGCGATGCCGGCCGACATGACGGCGGCGGGCACCCACTGGCCGCGCAGCGCGAGCAGGATCGCGGCGACCGTCGCGAACGCGACGAGCACCGCTCGCAGGGTGTTGAGAGCGTCCATCGTGCGGCCTCCGGGATGCGGCGATCGGCCCGAAGCGCGAGGGTACCGGGACGGGTCGGGTGCACGGGCCGGGTCGCGGCCTACGCTCGCATCCGGAGGGTCGGTCGACGCGCCGGCGACGACCTCCGAAGACGCGACCACGACGGGAACGTGACGGTGTCGACGCCACCCGCCGCCCCGGCGCTCCCGCCGGACGAGGCCCTCGATGCGGCGCGCGCGCTCGACCTCGGGCGGGAGCTCGGCCTGACCGCGGACGAGGTCGACCGCATCGTCGACACGCTCGGTCGGGTCCCGAGCGTCTCCGAGCTCGGGATGTACTCGGTGATGTGGTCGGAACACTGCTCCTACAAGTCCTCGCGCCGCCACCTGCGCACCCTGCCCACCACCGGCCCGCAGGTGCTCGTCGGTCCGGGCGAGAACGCCGGCGTGGTCGACGTCGGCGATGGCCTCGCGGTCACCTTCAAGATCGAGTCGCACAACCATCCGAGCTTCGTCGAGCCCTACCAGGGTGCGGCGACCGGGGTGGGCGGCATCCTGCGCGACATCCTCACGATGGGCGCCCGCCCGATCGCCGTGATGGATCCACTGCGCCTCGGCGACCCGGGAGGCTGGGTCGACGGCGCGGGCACCCTTCGCCCGGTCGACCACCGCCAGCGGCACCTCATCGACGGTGTGGTGCGGGGCGTCGGTGGCTACGGCAACTGCGTCGGGGTGCCCAACATCGGTGGCGAGACGGTCCTCGACGAGGCCTACGCGGGCAACCCGCTCGTCAACGTGCTCGCCATCGGCGTGCTGGCCCACGATCGGCTGCAGCGCGCCCGTGCGGAGGAGCCCGGAGACCTCGCGGTGCTGGTCGGCTCGGCGACGGGGCGCGACGGGATCGGCGGCGCCTCGGTGCTCGCGAGCCAGCAGTTCGACGAGGGCCTCGACGCGAAGCGTCCGAACGTGCAGGTCGGCGACCCGTTCGCCGAGAAGCTCCTGATCGAGTGCTGCCTCGAGCTCTACGACCGCGGGCTCGTGCGTGGGATCCAGGACATGGGCGCGGCCGGCATCGCCTGCTCGACCTCCGAGCTCGCCTCGGCGGCCTCCATGGGCATGCGCATCGACCTCGACCGGGTGCACCTGCGCCAGCCCGGCATGGCCTCGTGGGAGATCCTGTGCTCGGAGTCCCAGGAGCGCATGCTCGTGCTCGTCGCGCCCGAACGGCTCGACGAGCTCCTGGCGGTCGCGCGCCGCTGGGGCGTGGATGCCTCGGTGATCGGCGAGGTCACCGACGGCGACCGGCTCGTGGTCGAGCGCGGCGGTTCGGTGGTCGCCGACGCCCCGGCCCGCAGTCTCGCCGACGAGGGCCCGGTGCTCGACCGTCCGTACGCGCGCCCGGCCTCGCAGGACGCGGTCGCCGCGATCGATGCGGAGGCGCTCGACCTCGGTGTCGTCGCGCGGTCGCGCGGGATCGGACTCGACGAGCTCGTGCTCGACCTCGTCGCCTCGCCCAACCTCGCCTCGAAGCGCTGGGTGCGCGAGCAGTACGACCACCTCGTGCTCGGCGGGACCGTGCTCGGTCCGGGCGATGCCGGTGCGGGCGTCGTGCGTCTCCCCGGCACCGAGCGGGCGGTCGCGTGCGCGACCGTGGGCAACGGCCGCTGGTGCGCGCTCGACCCGCGCGAGGGCACACGCCGCGTGCTCGCGACGGCGGTCCGCCGGGTCGCCGCCGCCGGGGCGCGTCCGCTCGCGACCACGAACTGCCTGAACCTCGGCGACCCCGGACGGCAGGACGTGATGTGGCAGCTCGTCGAGGTCATCGCCGGCCTCGGCGAGGCGGCGGTCGCGCTCGACGTCCCGGTGACCGGCGGCAACGTCTCCCTCTACAACGAGACCCTCGGGGTCGCGATCCCGCCGACGCCGGTCGTCGGGGTCCTCGGGCTCATGGATGCCGCCGACCACGCGGTCGGGTCGGCCTTCGAGGACGATGGTGACACGATCCTGCTCGTCGGCGCACCGACCGTGTCGGGGCTCGCTGGGAGCGAACTGCAGCGCTTCCTCGCCGCACCGCTCGGCGGGGTGCTGGTTCCCGTCGACCTCGAGCACGAGGCGCGGCTCGTCGGGGCGCTCGCCTCCGCCGCGGCGGCCGGGCTCGTCGCGTCGGCGCGCGAGGTCTCCCGCGGCGGGCTCATCGCCGCGCTCGTCGACGCGGCGACCGGCGGCGACGTCGGCGCGGTCATCGACCTCTCCCGTGCCGGTGCCGCGACGCTGGGCACGACGCAGGCGCTGTGCAGCGAGTCGCCGGGCCGCGCCATCGTCACGGTCAACCCGGTCCGGGAGGCGGCGCTCATCACCCACCTCGAGGCGGCCGGGCTCGAGGTCGTGGAGCTGGGAGGGGTCGGTGGGGACGAGCTGCTGATCGAACGGCTCGGCGACGACGTCGCCGACCTCGTCGTCGATGCGACGCTCGCCCTCGACCTCGACGGGCTGATCGGGCGCCGCGAGGCGACGCTGCCGGCGCTCGTCGGATGAGCGCCGCCGTGCCCCCGCCGCTGCCCCCGCGCGTGCCGCTGCCCCCACCGCCCGTGCCGACCTCCGGCGGGACCGAGCC
>JBEAQO010000094.1:0-14049 GCA_041163825.1 Actinomycetota bacterium
CGGGAGCTGACGCTCACCGTGACGCCGTCGGACCTGCAGCCGGTGGTCGGCCAGCCCGACCTGCAGGTCTCGCTCCGGCGCCGGGACGCGTCCCCGACGGTCGTCGTCCCGATCTCGCGTCGCGTGTCCGGGGACGCGTTCGCGGGCGTCACGGTGCAGGGCCGATGGCGGCTCGTCGGCACCAGCGGCTGGACGAGCGTCTCCGGCAGGACCGGGGTCGACGGCACGGTGCGGCTGAGCGGCCCGCGCTACCGCAAGGCGTTGGGGCGGAGCATCGAGTTCTGCCTGACCTCGCTCTCGGGCACGGGCGTGCTCGCGCGGACGACCGGACTCGACTGCGTCGACCGTGTCGTGACCCCTCCGGTCGCCATCGCGACATCGAGCCTCGCGCTCGATCGTGACGTCCCCGCAGCGGCCGCGCTCTCCGCGACCGGGGGTCTCGCCCCGTACTCGTGGGCGCTGGTCAGCGGAACGCTGCCCGACGGGGTCTCGCTCGCCGCCGACGGGCGCTTCGAGGGGACCCCGACCGTCGCCGGATCGTTCCCGGTGACGGTGCGCGTCTCCGACGCCGGGACACCGGCGCTGACCGACGAGGGCCGTGTGACCCTGACCGTGCGCGAACCGCGGTTCCTCGAGGTCGACGCCGTCGTGGTCACGGCCCGGACCAAGCGTGGGAGGGCCAAGGTGACCGCGACCGTCTCGGTGGTCGACACCGCGACCGGCCGGGCCGTGCGCGCGGCCACGGTCAGCGGCACCTTCTCCCACAGCGACGACGGGCCGTGGGCGCCGAGCGCCAGCGCCCGGACCTCGAACCGCGGGCAGGCACGGCTCCGAGCGCCGCGGGTCGAGGTCGCCGACGGGACGGTCTTCGCCTTCTGCGTCACCGAGGTCCGGCTCGACGGTTGGCGCGCCGCGACGACCGACCCGGTCTGCAGTCCGCTGCCCTGACCCGTCGTGGAGCGCACGATGTCCTGGGACCACGGCGATGGGGCTCTGCTCTGCGACATCGACGAGGCTCCGGCTCGGGCACGCGGCACGGTCGAGCCCGATGACCCGCGCGTGTCGGTCACCCTCGAGGTCGACGGCGAGCGGACCGAACGCGAGCACGGGAGCGCCGACATCGGTTGGGCGGTCCTCGAGGATGCCGAGGTGCGGGCGAAGGAGCCGATGGTCTGGCTGCACGATCGGATCGCGGCCGATGCCACCTGGCGCGCGGGCGAGGACGCCTTCCCGCTCGGACCCGGCATCCGTCGCCGCGGCGATCGACTGCATCATGACCTCGACCGCGTTCCCGGAACGCTCGACGGTGGGAGGTTCCTCACCTCGTTCCACGCGGCGGGCTGGGCGCACTGGGTCCTCGATGTCCTGCCGAGGCTCGTCGTCGACGCGGAGCTGCCTCCGGACCTCCATCGACACCCGTTGCTGGTCCCGAAGTTCGCCACCCAGCGTCCGCGCTATCGGGAGTCGCTCGAGACCTTCGTCGATCCCGACGCCCTCGTCGGCCTGGAGCACGAACGGCTGACCCGGGTGCGCGAGCTCGTGTGGCTCGACGGCGCACGCCCGTTCGTGCACAAGGACTTCCGCACCGCCGACGTCCCCGAGGGAGTCCCGCTCGGCTTCCATGCACGGACGATGGCGAGATTCCGCGAGGCGGTCCGTGCGGCCCATGCGGTCGGGATCCGCCCGGACCCCGACCGTCGGATCCAGCTCGTCCGCAGGGACGGAGCAAGGAACGAAGCCTCGCGACGCCACAACGATGCGGAGCTCGAGGCGGTGGCTCGACGCGAGGGGTTCGAAGCGTTCGTCCTCGAGCGGCTCCCGTTCGCGGAGCAGGTGGCGCTGCTCGCCTCCGCGGGCTGCATCGTCGGCCCGTACGGCGCGGCCTGGACCCTGTCGTTCTTCTCCGCTCCCGGTGCGCGCGCCCTGATGGTCCGCCCACGCTCGATGGTGCAGCGATGGCTGTACCCGACGTTGGCGCGGATCTCCGGGCTCGAACTGCGCGCTCTCGAGTTCGTGCCGCAGCGCTCCGACCCACGGGGAGCCCGAGTGGATCCCGAACGGTTCAGGGAGGCGCTCCGCGACCTGATCGACGGGCCCTGACGTCGTCGGGTCGGCACAGGCGGTCCACGGCTCCTCGTCCTGGCCCGTTCGCAGGCTCAGCAGGATGCGATGAGCACCGAGATCGCCGAGCGCAGCTCGTTCGTGACCCGATCGGTCCGTCGCGCGAGCATCTCGAGCTCACCGAGGGTGACCCAGACCGCATCCTCGCTCAGCGCGTCCGGGTCACCGAGCCAGCGTCCGAGGCGATAGGTGCAGAGGTTGCGCCAGAAGCGCCCGCCCTCATCGCCCTGGCGAACGGCCGCACCGGGCTCGACGAGCGTCGGGTCCGGACGCGCGACGTCCTCCTTGCCGGGACCCGACTGCCAGGACGGGCCGAACTCGACCCGCGACGTCCAGCCGAGCTCGGGCCAGGCCCGGACGTTCACGTGCAGGACGCCTCCGATGACCGTATGCAGCAGCAGCGCCTCGGTCTCCTCCTGGCGCTCGAGCAACGGCTGCTGCCAGGTCGGGACCTCGCGCTCCGGGAGCTCGACGTCGAAGCACCCCAGCACGCGTCGCCCACGCGCGTCGACGATGCCGTGCGCGTCGAGGCGATGCGCGCGTGCTGCCGAGAGCGGCACCGCGTGGGCGAAGGTCGACGGGTCCCGTCGCTCCTGGACCGCGTCGAGCAGTCGTTCGGCAGCAGCGGTGCGCTCGGGGTCTCGCTCCAGGTACGAGGCGCGCCATGCCGCGTGCTGTCCCGCACCGGTCGGATCCTCCGCGAACGCGGAGCCATCCCGTGCGAGCAGGTCCCAGCGCCCGCAGGCGAGCACCGAGCGCGCGTCGCTGTTGACCCGGTGGTCCTCGAGCAGCGCCGCACGCAGCCCCTCCGTCGTCATCCACGCGTGGTTCGGGCTGGGTTCGCCGACGACCGCGACGTCCTCGATCACACGGATGAGGTCGCGGTTGTGCTTGTCGACGAACCGATCGCCCTGCTCGGAACCGAGCACGTCGACGTCGGGCGGTCCGGCGATCAGCACGTCGAGGTGCCGTGTGGGTCGGCCACCGTGCACCCGGTCGAGGTTCGAACGCGTCGCCTGCACGGTCGGACCCACCTCCGCCCCGCCGACGTTGCCGGGCTCACGCTTCCGCTGCACGAGCCATCGCCCGTCCCGCGTGACGACGAAGCCGAGGAGGCCGACCTCGGCCTGCCAGACCATGAGGCGTTCCTCGCGCGCGTTGGCGAGGAGGCCGACCTGGAAGTACCTGCCGGTCCTGTGACGGACGCGGTCGGCCTCGACGACCCACTCATGGCACTCCGACCAGCCGATACGGCGGACCGACATGGCCATCCCCCTGCGCGGTGCACCCATCCCGCGATCGCGGCCATCAGGGATGGCGAGAGCCCCAGCGAGTTCGTCGAGCAGGGGACCCTACACCGGTGGCGTACGACACGACACTCCGCCGGAGCACCTCCGGATCGCTCGTGTCCGGGCTGAGGGAGAGCGAGGGACGGTAGGCTCGGTCGCAATCGCGCTCCCGACGACGGTCGCACCGAGGTCATGACGAAGCGATGAACCTCCCCCGCGACGTCGCCCTCAAGGACGGGTCCCTCGTCCACGTGCGCGAGCTCACTCCCACCGACGGGCCGCTGCTGCTCGCGATGTGGGACCGGACCTCCGCCGAGTCGCGCCGGCTGCGCTTCATGGGGCCGTTCACGCTCGACGAGTCCAACGTCGGACGCTTCGTCGACTTCGACCGCGCCGAGCAGTACGCGGTCGCCGCCACCCGCGGACGTGGACTCACGGAGCGGATGCTCGGTGTGGCGCGCTACGTGCGCGACCCGGAGCGACCGACGGAGGCGGAGTTCGCCGCGCTCGTCGAGGACGCCGAGCAGGGCCGCGGCATCGGCATCACGCTGGTGCGCGAGGTCGCGCTCGCCGCCGCCGAGGCCGGCATCACGCACATCAGCGGCGACATCCTCTCCGAGAACGCCCGCATGCTCAACCTCGTGCGCGACCTCGGGCTCGAGTACCGCTCCGACACGGACGCGGCGGTGGTCCGGAGCGACCTCGAGACCTCGATCACCCCCCGCTTCCTGGAGCGGGTCGCCTCCGAGGAGCGCGAGGCAGCGACCGCCGCCCTGACGCGCTTCCTGAAGCCGAGGAGCGTCGCGGTCGTCGGCGCGTCCCGCGACCCGCGCGCCATCGGCGGGCTCGTGCTGGCGAACCTCGTCGCCGGTGGCTTCCACGGCGAGCTGGTCGCCATCAACCCGAACGCGACCGAGGTCCAGGGCCGCCCCGCCCACCCGTCGCTCTCCGAGTGCCCGATCGTGCCCGACCTCGTGCTCGTGTGCGTGCCGGCACCGCTCGTCGCCGACGTCGTCGACGAGGCGGGGCGGCTGGGCGTGCGGGCGGTGTGCGTCATCTCCGCGGGCTTCGCGGAGGTCGGCGAGGAGGGTCGCGCCCGCCAGGAGGAGCTGATGGCGCGGGCCCGTCAGCACGGGCTGCGCATCATCGGACCCAACTGCATGGGCCTGCTGAACGGCACGGACGCGGTGCGCCTGAACGGGACGTTCTCGACCACCTTCCCGGGGGCGGGCCGGGTGTCGATGTCGTCGCAGTCGGGTGCGCTGGGGCTGGCGGTGCTCGAGCACGTCGATGCGATCGGGCTCGGCATCTCGACGTTCGTGTCCATCGGCAACAAGGCCGACGTGTCGACGAACGACCTCCTGCTCTACTGGGAGGACGACCCGGACACCGACGTCATCCTCGCCTACCTCGAGTCGTTCGGGAACCCGCGCGCCTTCGCCCGCATCGCACGTCGGATCTCGCGCTCCAAGCCCATCGTGGTCGTGAAGTCGGGCCGCACCGGTGCGGGTGCGCGCGCCGCCTCGAGCCACACCGCGGCGATGTCGTCGGGCGACACCGCGACCCAGGCGCTCTTCGACCAGGCCGGCGTCATCCGCACCGACACGCTCGAGGAGCTCTTCGACGTCGCGACGCTGCTCTCGAGCCAGGGCCTGCCGCGTGGACGCAAGATCGCGGTGCTGACCAACGCCGGGGGCCCCGGCATCCTCGCCGCCGACGCGCTCGAGTCGAACGGGCTCGAGGTGCCCCGGCTCTCGGAGCGCACCATCGCCGAGCTGGCGGCGTTCCTGCCCGCCGAGGCCGGCATCTCCAACCCGGTCGACATGATCGCCTCGGCCTCGCCCGAGTCCTACGGGCGCGCCATGCGCGTGCTCGCTGCGGCGGCCGAGGTCGACGCGCTGTTCGTCATCTTCATCCCGACCGGCACGAGCGACACCGACGCGGTCGCCGAGGCCATCGCCGCGGCGTCCCAGGACCTCGCCGGCGTGCCGGTCGTGTCGGTGTTCATGTCGTCGCGCGGACAGCGCCCGGCGGCGCTCGCGCGAGCGGGCATCCCGACCTTCGAGTTCCCCGAGGCCGCCGCGCGTGCGATGGGGCGGGTCGCCGAGCATGCGGCATGGCGTCGCCGACCGCTCGGCGACGTGGTCGAGCCGGCCGGGGTCGACCACGCGGAGGGACGCCGCCTCGTCGATGTCCGGATGGCGGAGCCCGCGACGCTGGCCGGCGGCGCGGAGGGTCGCTGGCTCACCACCGAGGAGGCGCTCGAGCTCCTCGCCGCCTACGGCGTGCCGATGGCACGCTCGCGCATCGTCACGACCCCCGACGAGGGTGCGGCCGTCCAGCGCGACTGGTCGGTGCCGGTCGCCGTGAAGGTCGCCGCGGCCATCCACAAGGCGGACGTCGGGGCGCTCCGCCTCGGGCTCGCCTCGGGTGCGGCGGTCGCGGAGGCCATCGCGGAGATCGCGTCGAACCTCGCCGCCGCCGACCTCGCCGAGCACGCCGGGAGCTACGTCGTGCAGGAGATGATCGGGGACGGCATCGAGATGGTCGTCGGCGTGCGCCACGACCCCTCGTTCGGTCCGATCGTGGTGACCGGCGCCGGTGGGACGCTCGTGGAGCTGCTGCGCGACGTCAGCGTGCGCATCACCCCGCTCACCGACGTCGACGTGCGCGACATGCTGGAGGGCCTGCGGATGGCGCCGCTGCTGCGCGGCTACCGCGGGTCCCCGCCGGCCGACGTCGCGGCGCTCACCGACCTCCTGCACCGCGTGTCCGCCATGGTCGAGGACCTCCCGGAGATCGCCGAGCTCGACCTCAACCCGGTGTTCGTCCGTCCGAACGGTCAGGGCGTGGTCGCCGTCGACGTCCGCCTCCGGCTCGCCCCGCCGCCGCGCGCGCCCCGACGCCGATGACACGCATCGACGCTCTGCTCGCGGCGGGACCGACGGTCTCGTTCGAGTTCTTCCCCCCGAGGAGCCCCGAGGCCGCCGCCACCCTCGCGACCACCATCGCCGAGCTCGCGCCGCTCTCGCCGGCGTTCGTGTCGGTGACCTACGGCGCCGGGGGGACGACCCGCGAGCTGACCCACGACCTGGTCGTGCGCCTGCTCGCCGAGGGGACCGCGAACCCGATGGCACACCTGACCGCCGTCGGCCACACACGGGCCGAGCTCGCCGAGCTCCTCGCCCGCTACCGCGAGGCCGGGGTCGAGAACGTCCTGGCCCTCCGCGGCGACGCGCCCCGCGACGCGACCGAGGCGCCGCTGGTCGAGCTCGCGCACGCGGTCGAGCTCGTCGCGCTCGCGCGCGAGGTCGGGCAGGGGCGCTTCTCGGTCGGGGTCGCCGCCCACCCGGAGGGCCACCCCGAGTCGAGCGACCTCGCGACCGACCGACGCCACCTCGCCGCGAAGCTCGAGGCGGCGGACTTCGCGGTCACCCAGTTCTTCTTCGCCGTGGAGGACTGGCTGCGCCTGGTCGAGGACCTCGCCGCGCTCGGCTGCGACAAGCCGGTGCTGCCCGGGGTCATGCCGGTCACCGACGTCGCACAGATCGAGCGCTTCGCGGCGCTCTCCGGCGCGACGTTCCCGCCCGCGCTCGCGGAGCGGCTGCGCGCGGTCGCCGACGATGCGGCGGAGGTGCGCCGCATCGGGGTCGAGGTCGCGACAGGGCTGTGCCGTGACCTGCTCGAGGCCGGCGCGCCCGGGCTCCACTTCTACACGCTCAACCGCTCGACGGCGACGCGGGAGATCGTGGCCAACCTCGGCGGGGCGCTCGAGCGCTAGGCCCTCGGGGAGGCCCCGGAGCGGCGACGGCCGAGCCCGACGAGCAGCGCCGTCGCGGCCATGACCTTGGCGGCCTCACCGACGAGGAACGGCGCGACACCGAGCGCCGCGGCCTCCCCCACCCCGAGCCCGAGCACCAGCGCGAGCACGGTCGCACCGAGCGCGAGCACGAGCGCGTCCGCGAGCGCGATGGCCCCGAGGAGCCGCAGGGGTCGCCGTGCCGTGCCGCGATCGATCGCGGCCCCGACCAGCGCGGCCGCGACGACGAAGCCCGCGATGTAGCCGAGCGTCGCCCCGCCCGACACCGCGAACCACGGCACGCCGGCGAGCCCGGCGACGCCGAAGAGCGCCGCGCCGAGCGCACCGCGGCGCGCCCCGACGAGCCCGCCACCGGCCAGCACCACGAAGGTCTGCGCGGTCACGGGCACGGGCGTGCCGGGCACCGGCAGGCGGAGCTCCGCGGCCAGCGCGATGGCGAGCGCGAGCCCGAGGACCACGCCCGCGTCGAGCACCCGGACGGCGACGCGCCCGCGGGCGAGCACGTCGCGGCGCCCGTCGCCGGTGATCGAGGTCCCGCTCATCCGCCGCTGCCTCCTGTGCTCGGCACCCGCTCGCTCGGCACCCGGTCCGGGTCGTAGCCGAAGCGGTCGAAGTCCTCCGCGTAGAGCGCGCGGACCAGGGCGGCCGCTCCCGGTTCGGCATCGTAGAGCTCGCCCGGGCCCGGTCCGACACCCCTGCGGCTGTGCGCCTCGGTCGGGACGGCCACGCCGAGCGCCTCGCACACGGCGCGCACCGCCGCCGCCCGCTCCTCGAAGCGACCGAGGTGGTCGATGCGCACGCCTTCGAGCCAGGTGTGCTGGGGCCAGGCGCGCTTGAGCCAGGTCATGTTCCACGAGTTGCCGAACCGGCCCGACATCCAGTCGGCCTCGGGCGGAGCGAGCGCGGCCGGCGCAGGATGTGCCGCCCGCTCCGCCTCGTGCATCCGCTGCACGCCGGCGAGCCACGCACCGAACCCGACGGTGTCGTCGAGGGTGCCGTTCTGTCGCAGCACGTCGAACATCGAGGCGGCCCAGGTGTAGGGATCGCGGACCATCGCGAACACGTAGGCCCGCTCGAAGTACTGCGGTGCGACGAGTCGGGTGGCGATGAGCGCGTGGGGCGGGATGTGGTCGAACGTCGCCCAGCGGGTCCGCCCGTCGAAGAGGTCCGTCAACTGGCCGGGCCGGCTGTAGCGCTCGAAACCGAGCTCCTCGATCAGCGAGGTGCCCGACGTCCGCGGGACGTGGACGAACACGGCCGCGCTCGACCGCGCGCGCATCGGCCGCCCGTCGAGCAGCCGAGCGACGGCCACGGCGACACGGTGCACCCGCTCCGCGCGGACGGACCGCTTCACGTCGTCGGCTCCACATCCGTCCCGCTCGTCGGCTCGGGACCGCTCACGTTCCGAGGCTAGTCGCGCGGCAGGGGCTCCCCCGGTGTCGGACGTGACGTCGCTAGCGTGCGGCCCGATGCGGACCGATCCCGACGCGACTGCTCCCGACCTCGCCCCGGCGGCGGTGGTCGGGTGCGACGTGGGCCAGGTCGCCGGCTCACCCTGCCCCGTGTGCGACGCACCGCTCATGCAGGAGCATGCCCATACGCGCTGCCGCTCCTGCGGCTGGCTCGGGAAATGCTGCGAGTAGATGCTGCGAGGAGGTGCTTCGAGGACGGACCGCGGGGAGGTGCTGCGAGCGAGGGGCGCGGTAGGCTCCCGCTGACCGACGGCGCGCCCGTCGGGATCGTGACGGCCGGGGGGACGTCCTCATGCGCATCGTGCTCGTCTGCGACGCCAACCGCGCCCGGAGCCCGATCGCCGCTGCGCTGCTCACCCGTGAACTGGACCAGCGGGGCATGTCGGTCGGCATCGGCGTGTCGAGCGCGGGACTGAGCACCCGGGGCGGCCAGCCCGCGGTCCCCGAGGCCGTCGAGGCCGCCGCCGGGCTCGGGCTCGACCTCCGTGCGCACCGCTCGCGGCCGCTCACCGACCACGACCTCGACGCCGACCTGATCATCACGATGACCCGCTCGCAGCTCGACGCGATCGGGCCGCGCCGCCCGGGGCTGAGCGCCCGCGCGTTCACGCTGGTGGAGCTGGTCGCGCTCCTGGCGCTCGCGGACCTGCGCGGCAACCAGCGCCGGGCCGACGAGGAGGCCGCCGGCTGGGGCCTCGACGAGCCGCTGCCCTTCCCGCCCCCGGTGCCGACCGTCGAGGACCGGCTCTGGGGCGAGGACGAGGCACCGGGGGACGCGCCACCGGTCGAGCCGTCCCGGGCCGCCGTGGCCGGCGCCCACGCGATCCGCCTCGGCATCGACGTCGCGAACGGCCAGCGCTCTCGGCGTCGCAGCGCCCTCGCTCCGGACGAGCGACCGCCCGCCCCGGACCACGACGACGTGGTGGACCCGATGCGGGCCGAGGAGGACGAGGACCCGAGCGGCCTCGGGCTCGCCCGGCGCATGGACGCGACGGTCACGGAGCTCGAGCGGCTCGTCGCACGCCTCGCGCGCCTGCTGGTCGGGCCCGCCCCGCGCCGGCAGCGGCCGGGCCCGGAGCCGGAGCCCGACCCGGCGCCCTGACGGGACTCAGCCGCGCCGAGCGCGCCGACCGAGGCGGCGACGCGCCCCGCGCCCGTCCGCCGCGGCCGCGGCCGCGCGCTCCTGACGGGCGAGCTCGGGCGCGGACACGGCGTCCGTCGGGTCGAACGGGCCGACCTCGGGCACGGGACGCTCGACGCGTTCGCGCTCCGCGTAGCCGGATCGGTAGTAGTAGGTGTAGTAGTAGTAGTAGGCGTCGGAACGGGTGTCGATCGAGTTGACGACCGCACCGGCGACCGGGGCACCGACCTGCTCGAGGCGCTCGATGGTGGCGGCGATCTCGCGACGGGTGCTCACGCCGTGGCGCGCGACGAGCAGCGCGAGGTCGGCGAGGCGCGCGAGCTCGAGCGCGTCCGGGACGGCCAGGATGGCCGGCGTGTCGTAGATGACGAGGTCGGCGATCTCGGTGAGCGCGTCGTTGAGCTGCGCCATGCCGGGCGACGCGAGGAGCTCGGCGGGGTTGGGCGGGAGCCGACCGGCGGAGATGAAGCGCAGGTTCGGCACGCCGACCTTGACGAGGTGGGAGAGCACCGCCCCGGGGTCGGCGAGCACGTCCGAGAGCCCCGTCGAGCGCGGCTGCCCGAAGCGTCGGGCGAGCCGGGGCCGGCGCAGGTCCCCATCGACGAGGACGACGCGCTGTCCCGCACGAGCGGCGGCCACCGCGAGGTTCGCGGCGGTCGCCGACTTGCCGTTGCCGGCGCTCGGCGAGACGACGACGATCGCGGTGCCGCGGACCCGACCCTCCGGCGTGTCGGGCACGTCGCTGTCGCGGCGCGGCACGGTGAGGAAGCGCACGTTGGCGCTGAGCTCGCGGTAGGTCTCGGCGGCGACGGAGCTCGGTTCGAGGAGGCTCGTGACGCCCTCGTCGGTCGCGCCGACGAGGTCCCAGCGCGGGATGCGTCCGAGGATCGGTCGCCCACCGGTCGCCCGACGGACGTCGGCGTCCTCGCGCACGACGTCATCGAGGTGGTCGCGCACGAACGCGAGTCCCGCCCCGAGCGCGAGCCCGAGCAGGGCGACCAGCAGCCCGTCGCGCAGCGGTCGTGGGCTGACCGGCTCGGTCGCCGGGGACGCGGTCCGAAGCACCGATCCGCCGGGGGTGAGCGCATCCGGGTCGTCGTCGAAGGCGCGCACCCGCTCGACGAGACCGGCGAGCTCCGCGAACTTGAGGTCGCGCTCCAACCGGAGGGAGTCGGCCACGGTGGGCACCGAGGGGGCGGGCGCAGGGGCCGGTGCCGTGCCGGCGGTCCCGTCGGTGCCTTCGGCGCCCTCGACCGGTGGGGCCGCGGGGGTGGGCACGGCCGCCGCCCGCGCGGCCTCGATCTCACGGTCCAGCGCGACGATCTCGCCCTCGAGCTCGGCGATGCGATCGTCGAGGGCCCGGCGCGCCTGCGTGACGCCGGAGAGCACGTCCGCGCGCCGCTCGGCGAGGTAGGCGTCGGCGAAGGACTGGCTCAGGGCCGCGGCGGTGACCGGGTCCGGGTCGACGGCGATGATCTCGACGATGCGGGTGTCGCGGATGGCCTCGGTGCGCACGCGCTCGAGGCGCGCATCGTCCGGGGCGAGGCCGAGCGCGGCGGCCGCACGGGCGCGGACCGGCTCCGAGAGGATGACCCGCTGCTCGGTCGCGACCGAGATGGTGGTCGTCATGGTCTGCTGGGAGAGCTGCTCGTCGAGGGTGAGCTGCTCGGCGCTGCGGAACGGTTCGATGAGCAGCTCGGTGCGCGACTCGTAGAGCGGCGTGCGGGTGAGGATCCAGCCGGCGCCGAGCACGACGACGGCCAGGAAGGTCACGAGGACGGTGCGGCGCCGGCGCGAGAGGATCTGGATGGCGTCGCGCAGCGACACCACCTCCGCCGAGCCGTACCCGTCGTCGTCGATCACGAGGCGACGCTACCGGGCACCGCCGACGGTGCGCCGGGCACCGCGGGCCGCGGCGGCGCGGAGGGTCCCGTCTCGAACAACGGTGCCCGGACGTTGGCGTGCTCGAGCAGGGCCGTCCGGGCCTGGTCGTAGGCGCCGGCGAGCACCAGCGCGTGGAGCGAGTCCACGGTCGCGCGCTCGAGGGGTGCCGTGCTGCCGGTCGCGACCCGGATGGCCGGGTGCGCGGTCGTGCCGACGACCTCGTCGGCGAGCACCAGCTCCTCGTGGAGGCGCTCGCCCGGCCGTGCTCCGATGAGCTCGATGGCGATGTCGCGCCCGGGCTCGAGGCCCTTGAGGCGGATGAGGTCGTGGGCGAGGTCGAGGATCCGCACCGGCGCACCCATGTCGAGCACGAAGGTCTCGCCGCCACGGCCGAGCAGTGCGGCCTGGAGGATGAGCCGACAGGCCTCGGGGATGGTCATGAAGTAGCGGGTCATCTCCGCGTCGGTCACGGTGACCGGACCCCCGCGGGCGATCTGCTGCTCGAAGAGCGGCACGACGCTGCCGGCGGAGCCCAGCACGTTGCCGAACCGCACGCACGAGTAGCGGTGCCCGCCGCGGGCCGCGACCCCCCCGAGGTAGCGCTCGCCGAGCCGCTTGGAGGCGCCCATGACGGAGACCGGTTCGACGGCCTTGTCGGTGGAGACGACCACCAGGCGCTCGACACCCGCGGCCGCGCAGACGTCGATGACGGTCGCGGTGCCGAGCACGTTGGAGACCACGGCCGCACCGACGTTGGCCTCGAGCAGCGGCACGTGCTTGAGCGCCGCCGCGTGCAGGACGAGGCTCGGCCGCTTGTTGGTGATGACCTGCTCGAGGAGGCCCCGGTCGGCGACGTCGCCGAGGATGCTGGCGCGCTCGACGTCGGGGGCGAGCCCGGCGAGCTCGTGGTCGATCGCCCACAGCGGGGTCTCGGCGCGGTCGAAGAGGATGATGCGCGCGGGGCGCAGCGCGACCAGCTGACGGCAGAGCTCGCTGCCGATGGAGCCGCCGGCGCCGGTGACGAGCACCTGCGCGCCCGTGACGATGCCCTTCAGCCCCGCGACGTCGATGTCGACCGGGGCGCGCCCGAGGAGGTCCCCGACGTCGAGCGGTCGGACCGTGCGGTCCTCGTGCCCGTCGAGGACGGTGCGCGGTCGGATGCGGAGCTCGACGTCGATGCCGCGCAGCGCATCGACGATGCGACGGAGCGCGGACGGGGTCGGGTCGTCGAGCGCGACGATGACGACGTCGATGCCGATCCGTCGGACGAGGAGCGCGAGGCGCTCGATGGTGCCGACGACCCGGATGCCGTCGACCAGCTGGCCGACGAGGGCGGTGTCGTCGGCGATCAGGCCGACGAGGCTGGGTCCTCCGGCGTGCCGACGGCTGTCGCGGACCACGCCGGCCGCGACCGCACCGTCGCCGACGACGAGCGCGCGCTGGTTGGCCGGGTCGAGGCTGCGCCCCCGGCGTTCCTCGTTCCACATCCGCCAGGCGCCACGCACCATGACGAGCGCGATGAGCGCGAGCGCCGAGGTCAGCCAGTGCACGGAGACCGGCACCTCGACGAGCACCGCGAGCGGTCCGGGGGTGCCGAGGCTGCGACCGAGGGCGCGCAGGCCGAACAGCGCGCCCGCGCCGAGCAGGATCGCCTGGGCGATGGCGACCGCATCGGCGAGCGAGGTGAAGCGCCACGAGCGTCGGTGGACCCGGAGCGACCACAGCGCGGCGACGTTGACGGCGACGACCGGGACGAGCGAGGCGGACGCGACCCCGACGTAGGGCTCGGGCACGTCGACTTCGAAGCGGATGAGGAACGCCGCGAGGTGCGCGGCCGCGAGGATCGCGACGCTCGTCGACTCGCGCGCGACGAGCGTGAGCGTGCTGCGCGTCCGAATGGACGCACGCGCTCCTGCCATGCCGTCCCCCGTGACCGAGCGTCCTGCCCGATCCCCCCGCGGCATCGGGCGCCGACGTCAGTGCGCTCCGAGCATAGCCGTGGCTTCGGACACCCGAAGCCGAGCGCGTGCACGGGACCGGATCCCGATGTCAGCGAATTCTGGTCGGACATCCTCCGCCCCGCGTAGGACGTTTCCGAGTCGTCCGGGACGGGACGGGCCCGCGGTGTTCCGGACGCTCAGGAGGCCGCCTCGAGCGCGACCTCGACCACGAGGTCGCGGCCGACCGCACCGAACGCTCGTACACGGTCGTCCCCGACCTCGAGCGCGATCGGGGCGACACCGGCGTCGGGCCCGAGGAGCTCGAGCCGACCGACGCCGCCGATGAGCCGCGCCCCGGTGACGCGCCAGCCCGGTGGGGCGA
>JBEAQO010000095.1:0-7753 GCA_041163825.1 Actinomycetota bacterium
AGGGCAGCGTCGGAGCGGGCCGCGACAAGCGCGGGATCCGACTGGGGTTCGACCTCGTGAACCCCGTCGACGGGCGCCACCTCCCGGCCTTCGCCGCCGACTACGTGCTGATGGACTACGGGACCGGCGCGATCATGGCCGTGCCGGCGCACGACCAGCGCGACCTCGACTTCGCCCGTGCCCACGGCCTCGACGTCATCCAGGTCATCCGCCCCGCCGATGGCAGCGAGCTCGACGTCGCGACGATGACCGAGGCCTACGCCGGCGAGGGCACGACGGTGGGCTCGGGCCCCTACGACGGCCTCGACTGGCGCGAGACGAAGCGCCGCATCACCGCCGACCTCGAGGCGCGCGGGCTCGCGCGGGCGACCGTGAACTTCCGGCTGCGCGACTGGCTCATCTCGCGCCAGCGCTCCTGGGGGGCGCCGATCCCGATCGTCCACTGCCCGGACTGCGGCGAGGTCCCGGTGCCGGACACGGACCTCCCGGTCCTGCTGCCCGACGACCTCGACTTCAGCGTCCAGGGCTCGCCGCTCGATCAGCACCCGACGTGGAAGCACGTCGCGTGCCCGACCTGTGGCAAGGACGCGCTCCGTGACGTCGACACGATGGACACCTTCGTCGACTCGTCGTGGTACTTCCTGCGCTTCCTCGACCCGGCGAGCGAGGAGCGCGCCTGGCCGGTCGAGGCGGCGGGGCGCTGGCTGCCGATCGACCAGTACACGGGCGGGGTGGAGCATGCGGTGCTCCACCTGCTCTACAGCCGCTTCGTGGTCAAGGCGATGCGCGACCGCGGGCTCGTCGCCGCGGACGAGCCGTTCGCGCGCCTCCTGAGCCAGGGCCAGGTCATCATGGACGGCGCGGCCATGTCGAAGAGCCTCGGCAACCTCGTCGTGCCCGGCGAGGTCTACGACACCTACGGCGCCGACACCCTGCGCGCGACGATGCTCTTCGCCTCGGCACCCGAGGACGACATCGACTGGGCCGACGTCTCGCCCAACGGCATGCACAAGTGGCTCTCGCGCGTGTGGCGCCTGGCGATGGAGCACCTCGCCCGATCGAGCGCCGCCGGGGACGGCGCGGCCGGGGACCGCACGGCGGGGGACGGCGCTGCCGGAGCGGAGGGCGCGGAGGGCTCGGACGATGCCGCGGTGGTGCTGGCACGTGCGACCGCGCACGCCGTCGATCGCGCGGGTCGCGACTTCGCTGCCCGCAAGTACAACACGGCGATCGCTCGGCTGATGGAGCTCTCCAACGCCCTCGGTGATGCGGCCCGCACGGGGAGCGGGCCGGACGTCGAGGCCGCCATCCGGGTCGCGCTCGAGCGCCTGATCACGATGCTCGCCCCGATCGCCCCGTTCTTGACCGAGGAGCTCTGGCATCGCCTCGGCCACGTGGGCTCGGTCCACGACGAGCGCTGGCCCGAGGCGGACGCGGCCCTGCTGGTCCGTGATGAGGTCGAGGTCGTCGTGCAGGTCTCCGGGAAGGTGCGCGCGCGGGTCACCGTGCCCGCCGGTGCGCCGCAGGACCTCGTCGAGGCCGCCGCGCGCGCCGACGCGAACGTCGTGGCGCACCTGACGGGCGAGGTCGTCAAGGTCGTGCACGTCCCCGACCGGCTGCTGAACCTGGTCGTCCGCGGCGGCTGATCCGGCCGGGGTCGCCGGAGCCGGGGGTCGCCGGAGCCGAGGTCGCCGGAGCGGACCGTCCACAGCTCGGGCCGCTTCGTTCGAGCGCCGCCCCGGGGCGGGACGCACCCTGCGGCCATGCGGCCCTCACCCACCTCCGAGCGCGGACCGGACCCCGACTGGGGCGAGGACGACGACGAGCGCCCGATCGAGCGGGCCCTGGCGTGGCTCGTCCCCGGCGCGGGCGAGGCCCGCGGGCTGGTGGTCGTCCTCGTGCTCGCGCTCGTCGTGACGGCGGCACTGCTCGTGGGGGCGCTCCGCCGCGGTGCGGAGGCGCCGGCGTCCGACCCCGCGGTCGTCGCGGCCGCGACGGCGTTGCCGCGCCTCACCGAGGACGGCGCCCTCGGACCGGAGCCGATGACGGACGAGGCTGACGGGGGCACATCGGTGCCGGTCGAGGTCGTCGTCCACGTCACCGGTGCCGTCGCACGGCCGGGGCTCGTGCGGCTCGAGCCGGGCGCACGCATCGGCGACGCCGTGGAGGCCGCTGGGGGGCTCGCGCCGGACGCCGACCTCGCGCGCGTGAACCTCGCCCGTGCGCTCGTCGACGGCGAGCACGTCCACGTCCTCGCCGTCGGCGAGGAGGCCCTGCCCGCCATCCCGGGTGCGGCGGGTGGGGGAGCCGGCGGCATCGACGCTGCCGGGTCGGGTCCGGGTGCGGTCGGGGCCGAGGGCCGGCTCGACGTCAACCGTGCGAGCGTCGAAGAACTGGTCGTGCTGCCCGGCATCGGTCCGGCCAAGGCGGCGGCCATCGTGCAGGACCGTGAGCGCAACGGACCCTTCCAGCGGCCCGAGGACCTCCAGCGCGTCGGCGGCATCGGTGCGGCGACGTACGCGGCGATCGCGGACCTCATCACCGTCGGGTGAGGGCGCGGCTGGGCCGTCGGGTCGGACCGTTGCCGGCGCTGGCCGTGATCGGGCTCGTCGGCGCGGTCCTCGGCTCCCGGACCGCGCCGCTCGCGCCGCCGGTCACCACCGCCCTCGCCGCGCCGCTCGCGGTCTCGCTCATGGTCCCGCTCGTTCCGGGAGTCGTCCTGACGGCGCTCCTCGCCCGCCGGGCACGCCGCGATGTTGCGCGGGCCGCGCTCGCCCTCGCGGCCGCGTTCGCCGTCGCCTGGGGAGGGGCCGCGGTGCGCGCCGGACTGCCCGAGCTCGCGCACACCCCTGCACGCGTCGGTGCGGTGGTCGAGGTCAGCGGTGCCGTCGGTGCCGAGCCCCGCCGCGTCGGCGACCGCTGGCAGGTCGTCGTCGCCGCGACCGAGGTCGACGGTCGGCGAGCCCGCGAGCGCGTGGTCCTGCTCACCGACGACGAGCCGCCCGCCCTCGGCGAGCGCCTCTCCCTGCGGGCGGTCGTCCGGCCGCTCCCCGACGGCGGCTACGGGGCGTGGCTCGCCGGCCAGCACGTCGTGGCGCTCGTCGATCCGCTCGCGGCGGTCGAGGTCCGCCCGGCGCGCGGTCCCGCCGCATGGACCGAGCGGCTCCGCGCGGGCCTGCGCACGGCCGCCCAGCACCGAGCGCGGCCCGGTCCGGCCGGGCTCGTCGTCGGGCTCGTGACCGGGGACGTGCGGCTGCTGCCCGACGAGGACGCCGTGGCGATGCGCGACGCCGGGCTCTCGCACCTGACGGCCGTGTCCGGTTCGAACGTCGCCCTCGTGCTCGTGGCCGCGCTCGGCGCCGCCGAGGTCCTGCGCCTGCGGGCCGGGGGCCGGCGGGTCCTGCTCGCCGTCACCATCACGGGGTTCGCGCTCCTGACCCGGTTCGAACCGAGCGTGCTGCGTGCGGGGACGATGGCGGCGCTGGTCGTCGCGGCGGACGCGCGCGGCGTGCCCCGCGAGCCGCTGCACCTGCTCGCCGGGGCGCTGGTCCTCCTGCTCGCCATCGACCCGTTCCTCGCCGGCTCCCTCGGGCTCCTGCTGTCGGCGACGGCGACCCTCGGGGTGCTCGTCGTGGCACCGGCGCTCGTCGCGCGGGCCCCGCGGGTGCTGCCGCGCCCGATCGGCGCGCTCGCGGGCGTGACCCTCAGCGCGCAGCTCGCGGTCGCACCGCTGCTGGTCGCGACCTTCGGTGAGGTGCCGCTGGTCGCGCTGCCCGCGAACCTCGCGGCCGTGCCGCTCGCCGGGATCGCCTCAGCGCTCGCGGTGGCGGGCGCGGCGCTCGTGCCGTTCGCGCCGGGTGCGGCCGGTCGGGTGCTGGGACTCGCCGCGTGGCCGGCGGCTGGGGTCCTCGCGGTCGCGCACCGCGGTGCTGCGGCTCCGGCGACGATCGGAGCCCGCGGGCTGGTCGTCGTCGCGATCGTCGTGCTCGCTACGGCCGCGCTGTCGCGATCCGGCAGGGACCGCGGCGATCGCTCGGAACGGAACGGGTTCGGCTGATCGATCGGCCTCCATGGGCGCGCATCGGCGTGCTCATCGCGGGACCAGTGCGTCAGGCGGATCCGATGCTCCGCCCGATCCTCCGAATCTCTGCGGGACCGAGCCGCGGTCATTGGGCGGGCTGCATCTCGCGATGGTGAGCCGATTTGTGCACACCCACGACCTCACGGGTGGGGCCCGGGCATGGCGAGACTGGCCTGATTGGTCATCGCTTCCCGTGCCCCGCATGACGTGGTCGACTGGCGGGGAAGAAGTTCCGCTGGTGACACCAGCGGCCCCGGTGGATCCGCTCCGTCGGTGATGGTGTGGAGGAACTGCGCGCCCAGTTGATCGAGCGAGGCGCCACCGTGCTGCACGACGGGCGACAGGGTCCGCATGCCTGGGTCACGATGGCGGACCCCGAGGGGGAACGAGTTCTGCGTCTGACGGGCGCTGGGAGCGAGTCGGAGCGAGGGCGAGCCGCCCCGGCGCGACGCGAATCGGCCCCCTTGTCCACAGACGGACATGCGGAGGCCTCGTCGCGGCGGCCCACGCGTGCAGGCTGGCCGGATGCCGCACCTCGTCGTGGTCGCCGTCCTCCTCGCACCGCTGCTGGCGGGGTGCCTGCCCGGCTTCGCGCGGGCCGATGGGATGTCGACCGCGCACGCGCCGTTCACGCTCACTGCGATCGACGTCGGCCACCCGACGTTCCGATTCCGCTGTCAGGACGTCGAGGCTCGACGCGAGGTGCGGCGATCCTCGGGCACGTCGGCTCCGAGGTGCGCCCTCCGGTGGGAGGCGCGTGGCTCAGGCCAGCGCACGCCCCCACGAGACGCGTCCCGCAGCCAGGACGAGCGCGGTCCCCGGCTCCTCCTGCGAGGTCCAGTGCGACAGGGAGCCCGGATGACGGGGGTCGCTGCTCACCGTGGGAGCCCCCGCGCGATCGAGGTCCGCGATGGTCGAGGGGTCGATGACCTCGATCCCGCAGGTCCCGCCGCAGCCGCACGGGTCGAAGGCGAGCAGGGAGCCGCCGCGGACGAGGTGGGCCGCGTCGGAGGGCGCGATGTCCTCCGTGACCAAGGTCCAGCGCCGATGGTCGGCGGTCACGAGGAAGTCGCCGTGCCGTCCGGGATGCAGGCGGGGCTCACGGGTCCGGGCCGGTCGCTCGCGCTCAGAACGGACGATGTCGGCGAAGGACGGACGGTCCTGCTTCGTCATTCCGGTGGCTCCTGGGTACCGGACGTCAGTGTGCCGGACGCTCTGCGGTATCCACAGGTTCCGTGACGGCCCGTCGGTCGCGGGGCGAACCGGGCCAGTATCGCTGCATGCCTGTCCTGCTGCTCGCCCTCGTGCTCGCCGGGTGCGTCCCTGGATTGGCCACGCCGAACCGCCCCCCGACCGCGCACGCGCCGTTCACGCTCACCGCGATCGACGTCGGCCAGGGGGACGCGCTGCTCCTCGAGACCCCCCGGGTCCGGGTCCTCGTCGATGCGGGGGAGGACGACCGTGCAGCGGACTGGCTCGTACGGGAGGATCGGCGCCGCATCGACCTCCTCGTCGTCACGCACGCCCATGCGGACCATGTCGGCGGTGCCGCGGCGGTCCTGGAGCGGGTCGCGGTGGGTGCCGTGTGGATGACGCCCGTCGGGGCGGATGGACCGGACGCGGTGCGAGCGCGCGAGGCGGCCGCGGCCCGAGGCGTGCCGGTGGTCGTCCCGGTCGCCGGTCGCACGGTCGTCCTCGCCGATCTCACCCTGGAGGTGCTCTCGCCACCATCCGGGCGCCCGTTCGCCGACGCTCGGAGCGAACCGAACGAGTCGTCGATCGTGCTGCGGGCGAGCCACGCCGGCGGTCGGGTGCTGCTCGCGGGTGACGCCGAGTCGGGCGCGCAACTCGCGCTCCTGCGATCCGTCCCCGAGCGTCTCGAGGCCGACGTCCTCGTCGTGCCCCACCACGGCTCATCGACCAGCGCCCCGGCGTTCCTCGCGGCCACTGGGGCCGGCGCCGCCGTGATCAGCGTCGGCCGGGCCAACCGGCACGGCCACCCCCATCCCGAGGTCCTCTCCGTCCTCGAGGCCGCCGGGATGGAGGTCCGCCGAACGGATCGCGAGGGGACCGTGCGCATCCCGGTCACCCCGCGCGTCGGAGCCGGATCCGGCGCCGGTGGCGCGGCCGCCGCGGGCACTAGCCTCGCAGCGTCCGCTCAGGAGGTCGTCGGTGTCCGTGCTCGTCATCGCGGGCGACGACGACCTGCTCCTCGAGCGCGAGACGGAGCGTCGGGTCGCGGCGCTGGTCGCCGCGGACTCGGGGCTCGACGTGCGCCGGGCGGAGGCGCCCGAGCTCGACCGGCTGCCGGACCTGCGCACCGGGTCGCTCTTCGGCGGGCGGACCTGCTTGGTGCTCCGAGGGATCGAGCGCCTCGGCGGCGACGCCAACCGTCCGCTGCGTGAGGAGCTCGAGGGCTACCTCGAAGCGCCCTCGCCCGACGCCGACCTCGTGCTCGTCGCCCGCGGCACCAACACCGTCCAGCGGCTCGTCCGCCTGGCGAAGGAGGCCGGGGAGCGCGTCGACGTCAAACGGCCCGCGGACTGGGACGATGCCGGCTGGGACCGGCTCGTCGGTGACGAGTTCCGTCGGCTCGGACGCAAGGCGGATGCGACCGCCATCGCCGCGGTCCGGCTGCACGCCGGGAGCGAGCCGGGGACGATCGCCTCGCAGGTCGCGACCGTCTGCGCCGCCAGCTCGGCGAAGGTGCTCACCGCCGACGAGGTGGACGCGGTCGTCGAGGGCATCGGGCAGCGCAGCGCTTTCGACGTCGCCGATGCCATCACCGCTCGTGACCCCGGTGCCGCGCTGGTCGCACTCTCCGGAGCACTCGGAGCGGGGGAGGCGCCCCTGCGCATCGTGGGCGCGCTGACCTACCGCTTCCGGCAGCTCCTGCTCGCGCGTTCGGGTGCGGACGCGAGGACCCTCGGCGTTCCGCCGACGCGTGTGGCGACGGTCCGGCGGGAGGCGGAGCGGTTCACGCCGGGTGAGCTCGCCTGGTGCCACGACCGGCTCGCGACGCTCGACCTCGAGCTCAAGGGGTCCGACCTGCCCGACGAGGTCGTGCTCGAGATCGGGGTCGTGGAGCTCGCGACGTCGCGCTCGGTGGGCGCGCCGTTCAACCCACTCGTGCACTGACGCGCGCCGGGGACGACCCCGGCCGCTGGTAGGTCAGAGCGAACGCAGTCGCTGGGCCATCCCGGACTTGCGGTTGGCAGCGTTGTTGCGGTGGACCACGCCCTTCGCCGCCGCGCGGTCGAGCTCGCGGGCGGCGTCCTGGTAGGCGGCCTCCGCCGTGGCGCGGTCGCCGGCCTCAGCGGCCTCACGGAACCGACGGACGAAGGTGCGCACGCGCGAGCGGACCGCGACGTTGCGCTCGCGCTGGACCTCGTTGCGACGGTTGCGCTTGATCTGCGACTTGATGTTGGCCATGGGTCCACCGGTTCCGGGCGCCGCGGCGCGGCGGGGGGATCGTCGGGAGGGTAGCAGCGCCCCGCAGGGCGGGCCAGCGGCAGCGGGGGGCAGCCTCGCGGGAGGGCCCACGCCGCCGGAGCGGTCCGCAGGGCCCCGGAATGCGACGAACCCCGCCGGAGCGGGGTTCGCGCTCGACCGACACCGTCACGCTCACGCGATCAACGGACCGGTCCGGCTTCGGGGTCAGACGGGACGGAC
>JBEAQO010000096.1:0-3547 GCA_041163825.1 Actinomycetota bacterium
TCTGGGCGGGATGGTGCGGGCCCTGTCGGATGTTCGCGCCGTGGTACGAGGCGGTGAGCGAGGAGCACCCCGACGTCGTCTTCGGCAAGGTCGACACGGAGGCGGAGCAGGGCCTCGCCGCTGCGTTCGGCATCCGGTCGATCCCGACGCTGATGGCGTTCCGCGAACGCGTCCTCGTGTTCTCCCAGCCCGGCGCCCTGCCGCAGCATGCGCTGTCCGACCTCGTCGCGCAGGTCAAGGCGCTCGACATGGAGGAGGTGCGCAAGCAGGTCGCCGAGCACGACGCCGAGCACGCGTCCGAGGGGTGAGACCGCCCGCGGAGGGACCGGAGGCGAAGGTCGGCCCCGGGCTCGGCGGGGTGGCCATCGGGGGTGCCGGAGGGACGCTCGTCCGGGTGCTCGTGGCGGCCCCGCCGCTCCTGGCGCTGCCGGGCCCGACGCCGCTCCGCCTGCTCGTGCTCAACGTCCTCGGTGCGGGACTCCTCGGTGCGCTCGTGGCACGGCGCGGCGGCTCGCCCACCCTGCAGCGGTGGTGGCCGCTCGTCGCGACCGGACTGCTCGGCGGAGCGACCACGTTCTCGTCCATGGTCGTCGCGGCGGGCCGGCTCGGCCACGATCTCGGGCTCGTGGATCCGACCAGCGCTCGCATGACGCCCGAGGGGCTCGCGCTGACCGCCGGCTACCTCATCGCGAGCATCGCGCTCGGGCTCGCCTCGTTCGTGCTCGCGCGCGGGGCAGCCACGTCCGACCGCGGCCGACGTCGAGCACGATCGTGACCGGGTCCCGGGCGACGATGGCGGCGCTCCTCGTCCTAGTGCCCGCGGCCGGCGCGCTCGGTGCCGTGGTGCGCGCGTTGGTCCTCGCCCGCGCGCCGAGGGCCGGACTGCACCTCGTGAACGTCCTCGGCACGCTCGCGCTGGCCCTGAGCGGCACGGCGGCCTCGCAGGCCGTGCTCGCCCCGTGGGCCACGGCCGCCATCGGCATCGGGTTCGCGGGCGCCCTGACCACGTTCTCGGGCTGGATGGCGCTCGTCGCGGAACGCGCCGTGGAGGCCGGGTGGGTCCGTGCGATCGCGTTCGACGTCGCGCTGCCCGTGGTCGCCGCGGTCGCACTCACCGTCGCGGTGTTCGCCGGGACCTGAGCCGCGGGGCTCGGAGCGGTCGACCGCGGCGATGGCTCGGCGCGCAGCCGGTGGAGCGGGTGAGGGGAATCGAACCCCCGTTCCGAGCTTGGGAAGCTCGTGTTCTACCATTGAACTACACCCGCGAGCGGCACCCCGAGGGGGATCGGGGGCGCGGTCGCGTACGGTACCCGTGTCCGCCGAGGCCGCCAAGGCCGCCGAGGCCGCCGAGCGCGAGGCCGGGAGCCCGATGATCCTCTCCGACGGGTCCATCCGTGAGGCGCTCGCCTCCGGGCGCATCGCTGTCGAGCCCATCGCCGATGGCGCGCTGCAACCCTCGAGCGTCGACGTGCGGCTCGCCCCGCACTTCCGCGTGTTCGCGAACCACCGCTACCAGGCCATCGACCCGCGCACGCCACAGCCGGAGCTGACCGAGCCGGTCGAGGCCAGCGAGGAGCACCCCTTCGTCCTGCATCCGGGCGAGTTCGTGCTCGGTTCGACGATGGAGCGTGTGCGGCTCGCCGACGACGTCGTCGCCCGGCTCGAGGGCAAGAGCTCGCTCGCGCGCCTCGGGCTCGTCGTGCACTCGACCGCCGGCTTCATCGACGCCGGATTCGAGGGCGACGTCACGCTCGAGCTCTCCAACGTCGCGACCCTGCCGATCCTGCTCCACCCGGGGATGCGCATCGCGCAGCTCGCGTTCTTCCCGCTCGACCGCCCCGCGGAGCGCCCCTACGGCTCGGAGGCGCTCGGGTCGCGCTACCAGGGGCAGTCCGGGCCGACCGCCTCGCGCTTCCACCTCGGACCGCCGCCCGTGATCCCCTGACCGCCTCAGGCGGCGATGAGCTCGAAGTGCACGCGCTCGGTGGTCCCGCGTCCGCGCAGTCGCGCGGCGAGGTGGAACAGCCGCCAGGTCATCCCGTAGGTGCGCGCGAGCGCCCGATCGGCCTCGACGGCCGCCTCACCGGTCAGCGGGCGTGCTCGTGCGGCGATGGCCTTGGCATCGGTCCGACCGCGCACGTCGCACGGTGCGACGGTGCAGCGCGGATCGCGGTCGAGCCGCTTGACCTTGCCCGCACCGGACTCGGTCGTGAGCACCACCCGGTCGGGGGCCGTGCGCGCGAACCACACCGGGGTCGCGACGGGCTCGCCGTTCTCGCGGTAGGTGGTGAGCAGCAGGTAGCGCGCGCCGTCGAGCGGCGCGAACGCCGGCTCGGCCCCCGCCACCTCAGTGCCCCCCACCGGGACCGTGGCCGGGACCGCCGCCCGCTGCGGCGCCGGATCCGTTCGTGGGTGCCGCGCCCGCGACGCCCTGCGCGACCAGCGGCAGCATCCGTCCGCGCTCGAGGACCTCGGACACGTCGAGCACCTCGACCTGCCCCTCCGCGAGCACACCCTCCTGGACCTTCTGGTTCACCGCGTCGGTGAGCATCGTCGTGCAGTACGGGCAGGCGGTCGAGATCAGGTCGGGCTCGAGCGCGAGCGCCTCGTCGATGCGCTCGACGTTGACCCGCTTGCCGATCGACTCCTCCATCCACATGCGCGCACCGCCCGCGCCGCAGCAGAAGCCGTTGGAACGGCAGCGGGGCATCTCGACCGGCTCGATGCCGGGGACGGCGTCGACGACCTGGCGGGGCGTCGAGTAGACCTCGTTGTGGCGGCCGAGGTAGCAGGGGTCGTGGTAGGTGACCCGTGCCTCGACGGGGCTCGTCGCCCCGAGCCGGCCGTCGGCGATGAGCTGCGCCAGCACCTCGGAGTGGTGGAGCACCGTGTAGTGCCCGTCGAACGCCGGGTACTCGTTCTTGATCGTGTTGAAGCAGTGCGGGCACCAGGCGACGATCTTGCGCTTGTCGGCGCCGACCCCGTCGAGGGTCGCGACGTTGGTGCGGGCGAGCTGCTGGAAGAGGTACTCCATGCCCAGGCGCCGGGCCGGGTCGCCGGTGCAGGTCTCGGCCGAGCCGAGGATGGCGAAGCGCACCCCCGCCTCGTGGAGCAGCCGAGCGGTCGCCTGCGTGATGCGCTTGGAACGGTCGTCGACCGCACCGGCGCAGCCGACCCAGAACAGGTACTCGATGTCGGGGTCGAGCTCGACGCCGGGGGTCGCGACCGGGATCTCGAAGTCGAGCCGTTCGGTCCACTCCGTGCGCTTGGCGTGACCGACGCCCCACGGGTCCCCGGCGTTCTCGACGTTGCGCAGCATCCCACCGGCCTCGGCGGGGAAGCTCGACTCCATCATGGCCTTGTTGCGGCGCAGGTCGATGATGGTGTCGATGTGCTGGATGTCGACCGGGCACTCCTCGACACAGGCGCCGCAGGTCGTGCACGACCACAGCACGTCGAAGTCGATGACCGCGCCGTCCTGTCCGGGACGGTCGCCGACGAGCATCATCCCGAGGATGTCGACGCCGTCCTCGGGCCCGCGCGAGCC
>JBEAQO010000097.1:0-3902 GCA_041163825.1 Actinomycetota bacterium
TCATGTACTCGGTCGAGTAGACGTGCACCATCAGCGACACGAGCGTGACCAGCAGGAACATCATCGCGGTCAGGCCGTCGACGAGCATCCCGAGCTCGAGCACGACGCCGCCACCGACCGGTGACCACGCGAACGCGGCCTCGTAGGGCTCGCCGTGGTGCAGGAGGGTCTGCCACGCGATCAGGGACGAGAGCACGAGCGCGGCCACGAGCGTCACGATGCCGATCTCGCTCCCGGCGCGAGGCAGGCGCCGGCCGAAGGCCGCGATCAGCGCGGCCGACGCCAGCGGCAGCGCCGGCACGAGCCAGGCGGCCCCGATCACCCAGGAGGTCTCCACGTGCGCCCCCTACCAGCGCATCAGGTCGACGTCGTCGACGTCGACCGTGGCGCGGTTGCGGAACAGGTTGAACACGATGGCGAGCCCCACCCCGACCTCGGCGGCGGCAACCCCGATGATGAAGAGCGCGAAGAGCTGCCCGCTCACGGCGGCCTCCGTCGGGAAGAGCAGGTTCTGGAACGCGACGAGGTTGATGTTGACGGCGTTGAGCATCAGCTCGACGCTCATCAGCACCAGCACGGCGTTGCGCCGCGCGATGATGCCGTAGACCCCGACGCAGAAGAGGAAGGTCGCGAGCAGGAGCGGTCCGACGAGGCTCAACGCTCGGCCTCCTGCTCGGCACCCTCGCCGAGCGCGATGACCGTCGGCGCGGCCTCCTCGCCGGACTCGCCGTCCTCGCGACGAGCGAGCACGATGGCGCCGATCAGCGCCGCGAGCAGGATCATCGAGAGGACCTCGAACGGCAGCACCCAGTCGCGGAACAGCGCGAGGCCGAGGGTCGCGGTGTCGGGCCCGTCGATCGCATCGACCCGGACGTCGCCGAACGCCGCGATGATGAGGCCGGCGAGCACGACGAACAGGGTCACCGAGGTCCCGAGCGCGAGCGCCCGGTGCTGCCCGTCGAGGGCCTCGCGTCCGATGGGGGCGCGCGTGAGCATGAGACCGAACAGGAAGAGCACCGCGACGGCACCGACGTAGACGACCAGCTGGACGAGTGCCAGCAGATCAGCGTGCAGCGTGAGGAACACCCCGGCGATGCCCGCGAGCGTCACCGCGAGGAACAGCGCCGCGTGCACGAGGTTCTTCGACGTGACGGTCAGCACGGCCGCCGCGGCCGTGACGACCGCGACGAGCGCGAAGACGATGTCGAGGCCGGTCATGCCTCGCCCCCACCCTCGAGGAGCTCCTGCTTGCGCTTCTTGACCCACGCCGCCTTGGCCTTCGCACGCGCGATGCGCTCGCCCTTGCCCTCGGCGATCAGCGCGTCGTAGACCTCCTGGTCGATCTCGCCCGTGCCCTCGACGTGGACGTCCGCGAGCTTCGTCGCCTCAGGGGTGGCCGCGGCCGGCGCGGCCGCAGCGGGAGCCGCCTCGGGAGCGCCGGCGTCGGCCGCCGGGGCGTCCGGAGCAGGAGCGGAGGCGGGCGCGGTCGCCCCGGACGCAGCCAGGCGTGCGCGCTCCTTCTTCACCCACGCGGCCTTGGCCTTCGAGCGGGCGATGCGCTCGCTCTTGCCCTCGGCGATCAGCGCGTCGTAGGTCTCCTGGTCGATCTCGCCCGCCTCGACCTCGATCTCCGCCGCCCGGGCGACCGGCGCGGCCCCCGCGCCCCCTGCCTCGGCGGCGCCGGCGCCCGCGGCAGCGGCGCTCGGCGCGGCGACGGCCGGACGGCTCCTCGCCGCGAGTTCGGCGTCCGCCTTCTCGATGGCGGCGACGACCTCGGGCGGCGCGTCAGCACCGTCCTCGAGCATCGGTGGCGCGGGCACGGTGTCGGCCCACTCGCGCAGGCGACCCATCTCGTGGAGCAGCCCCTCGATGCGGTACTCCGAGTACTCGAACTCGGGCGACCACCACAGGGCGTCGAAGGGGCAGACCTCGACGCAGATGCCGCAGTACATGCACAGCGAGAAGTCGATGGCGAAGCGATCGAGGACGTTGCGCGTCCGCGCTCGTCCGCCCTCCGTCGCCGCGGGGACCGTCTCCTTGTGGGAGTCGATGTAGATGCACCAGTCCGGGCACTCGCGCGCGCACAGCATGCAGACCGTGCAGTTCTCGTCCATCAGCGCGATGACCCCGCGCGTACGCGGCGCGAGGTCCGGGCGCTCGTGCGGGTACATCTGCGTGGCCGGACGCCGGAACAGGTTCTTGATGGTGACCTTGAGCCCCTTGGCGAGCCCGGTCCCCGGCAGGGCGGTCGTGGCCATCAGAACACCACCTTCGCGACGGCGACGACGACGAGGTTGACGATCGAGAGCGGGACGAGGACGAGCCAGCTCATGCGCTGGAGCTGGTCCTCGCGCAGGCGCGGGAACGCCACGCGGGCCCAGACCATCACGAACACGAGGAGCAGGACCTTGCCGAGCGTCACGCCCACCCCGGCGAGCGCGCCGAGCGTCGAGCAGTCGAGGATCCCGGCCGCGCCCTCGCAGCCGGGCAGCGGTACACCGGGCGCGATCTGCCAACCGCCGAGGTAGAGCACGACCATCAGCCCGGACATGATGATCATGCCGGCGTACTCGGTCAGCAGGAACATCGCGAACTTGATGCCCGTGTACTCGGTCATGTACCCGAACACGAGCTCGGAGTCACCGATGGGCATGTCGAACGGCGGCCGCGAGAGTTCGGCCATCGCGGCGAGGAAGAAGATCCCGAAGCCGAGGAGCTGCGGGAACACGTACCAGAGGTTGATGCCGGTGCCGAGGAGCTCGAAACCGGCCTGCGCCTCGACGATGCCCACGAGCGAGAGCGTCCCGGCCTGCACGGCGACGGCGACGGCCGCGAGGATCAGCGGCAGCTCGTAGGCGATGAGCTGCGCAGCGGCGCGGAGCCCGCCGATCAGGGAGAACTTGTTGGCGCTCGCCCACCCGCCCATCAGGATCCCGAGCACGGACACCGACGAGATGGCGAGCGCGTAGAACAGCCCGAGCTCGAGGTCGACGGCGAACACGCCCGGACCGAGCGGGATGACGAGGAAGATCAGCATGCCCGGCACCAGAGCGACCCCCGGCGCGACCGCGAACACCCAGCGGTCGGCGGCACGCGGGATGATGTCCTCCTTCTGGGCGAACTTGATGCCGTCCGCGACGAGCTGCAGCGAACCGAACGGGCCGGCCTCGACCGGACCGCGGCGGGCCTGCATGCGGCCCATGACCTTGTGCTCCATGTAGCCCCCGACCAGCGGGACCACGAAGAACAGCGCCAGCACGAAGCCGATCTTGAGCAGCAGCGGCACGAGGAAGCCGCCGGGCGCGTCGAGGAGGGAGACGGCCTGCGCGAGCGGCAGCGGCAGCGGAAGCGGCGTCATCGGTCGATGTCCCCGACGACGAAGAACACCGAACCGAGGATCGAGATCGCGTCGGGCAGCAGCTGCCCCTCGACGAGGTACGCGATCGCCTGCACGTTGGAGAAGGAGGGCGTGCGCATCTTCAGGCGCCAGGGCGTCCGTCCGCCGTCCGACTCCAGCCAGTAGCCGAGCTGACCCAGGGGGTTCTCCGTGCGGACGTAGGTCGCGCCCTCGGGCGCCTTGACGATCTTGGGCAGCTTCTGGTTCACCGGGCCGGCGACCATGTGGTCATGGATCGCGTCGATGAGGTCGAGCGACGCCTCGATGCGCCCGAGCAGCACCGCGAAACGGTCGAAGGCGTCACCGTTCTCGCCCACGGGCACGTGCACGTCCAGCTCGTCGTACTTGAGGTAGGGCTCCGTGACGCGCGAGTCCTCGGCGAGGCCGGTCGCCTGCAGCGCCGGTCCGGTCACCCCGATCGAGAGCGCGACGTCGACGGGCAGCGGACCGACCCCCTTGGTCCGGCCGTGGAAGATCTCGTTGCCGAGCACGAGGTCGTGGTAGT
>JBEAQO010000098.1:0-9869 GCA_041163825.1 Actinomycetota bacterium
TGCTCTGTCCGACGTTCGAAAGGGATTTCCTGCCCCTGGGTCCTCTCACCGAACCCGTCAAGGAACAGGAATCGAGGCAGTCGTTCGTCAGGGTGAATGTTGAGAGGTGGTCGCTTTCGACCAGTCGGACTGAGTCGCAGTTTCCGCTCGCGACTGCTTCGACCACCGCCGTAGCGGTTGGGACACCAACCCCCGAGTGGCCATCAACCCCGGGGCGCTTCATGAGTGAGAGAGCGGCCCTGAATGAAGTGCAGTAGCATGCCGCCTCTACGGCAATTGGGCGTCGCTCTACAGGAGTTGCCCATGTGCAGGGAGCACTTCGCTCTGCATTTCAAATCTCTCCGGGAGAATTTGTGCCTACGAGCGATGACTTTCTGGCCCCCATGACGGCGAAGGCTTCGGCCGGGCGCGCGAGTGACTGAAGGGTGAGGCGCATCATGGACAGTTTGTCAGTCTCAGCACTTCTCGCTTGGATGGTCCCCAGCGAGTCGCTCGGCGAAATGCTCCGAATTGGAGGCCACGTCGACGGGGCCTACGTCATTCCGTTGGATCTCGTCGGGATTTCCGCATGCTTCTCCCCGGGAACCGCGAACCGGAAGGCTTTTGAGGATGAGCTGTCCGACCTGTACAGCATCCCGTCCCACATGATGGATGCGTCGAGCGACGTGGAGAAGTTCAAGACCCCCTTGAAGTCTGGGCAGACGTTTCTGAAGAAGTGGTTGAGCCACGAAGAATCAGAGCCCGACACGATGTCCCTTGCGGCTTGGGTCGAGCGATTGGCTCCAGGACGCGATGATCTCCTGCTTCAGATGGACATCGAAGGAGCCGAGTACAAGAACATTGGACAGGCTGAACCAGACCTAGTCCGACGTTTCCGCATCATCGTCATTGAGTTGCATGGACTCGCCCAGCTCGCCCGCAATCCCCAAGCATTCCTTGAGGAGAAAGGGCCATTATTCTCTCGTCTCATGCGTGACCACGTGGTCGTCCACGCGCACCCAAACAATTGCTGTGGTTCTACGGCGCTGGAGGAACCCCCAATGTCCATTCCCAACGTGCTCGAGCTCACGCTGCTTCGGAGAGATCGTCTCGAGGAATGGCAAAATGGAGCACTATTCCAGAGTCCGTCGCCTCTCGACATTGGCTGGAACGTCAGGAGTAAGCCCCCACTCTTCTTGACTGATGGATGGATACCAGAGTCACAGCGCCATGAGAGCGCTGTCCGGCGGGAGGCAATCATGGCGGCATGGGAACACGAGGCATTACTGGATCTCCTGAAGACGAATCGGGAGTCGACCGAACGGCTGATTAGGCTCTCCAGTTGGAACGGTTGGCCTCGATCAACCAAATAGACGTCACCTCTGACCGATCGCGAGACATGCCGTTCACATCAAACCCGCATCTCCGCCCATCAAACCCCGACACGAGCGACCACCTCCGCGATCCTCGCGATCCGGGCCGGGGTCCCGGCGCACGTCGTCTCCAAGAGACTCGGTCACGCGAACGTCGGAATCACCATGAGCGTCTACACCCACGCGTTCCCGAGCGACGACCGAGATCTTGCCGAACGGGTCGCCGCGGTCATGTTCGGGACGTAGGTTGGGACATGAATGGGTCATGGGATGCGCGAGGGGGCCGGCCGCGAGTCGGCCCCCCTTAGCGCTGAATTGAACCTCAGCACCGTCGGGGGCCGTGTGGAGCGTGGTGCGCGAGGGGGGACTTGAACCCCCATGACCTCTCGGTCACACGGCCCTCAACCGTGCGCGTCTGCCTGTTCCGCCACTCGCGCGTGGGCCGCGGACGGGCCGCGGCTGCCGGGAGGGTACCTCCCGCCCGCTGGGCGCGGAACGCCCGACAGGGACCGGACTGGACCGCCGGGCAGGCCCCCGCCCCTCACGCGCGCTCTCAGGGCGTCCTGAGCCGCACCAGCTCGGGCCACCAACGGCCGCCGGGGGTGAGGACGAGCCCCTCGACGTCCTCGGCGACGACGAGGTCCCGGCGCGGCCAGAGCAGCGGCACGACGACCGCCTGATCGAGCAGCTCGGCCTCGACCTCCTGCGCGGCCAGGAGCTCGGCGGCCGGATCGGCGGCGAGCGCCCCGAGCCGTCGCGTCAGCCCGGGCGCGTCGAAGCGCGTCCACGCCTCTGCCCGATCGGGCAGGAAGCGCGGGACGAGCAGTTCCGCGGCGGCGCGCGGCCCGTCCGAGGCGACCGAGAGCCCGAGCCGGAAGACTCCCGCCTCCCCTGCCTCGACGGCACGCACGAACCCCGGCAGGTCCCGACCCTGCAGCCGGACCTCGGCGCCGAGGACCTGCTCGAGGTCGCGGGCGATCGCCTCGGCGACGGCGGCGTTGACCGCGGTGCGCGGGTAGGTCAGCGCGAGCTCCAGGTCGGCGTCCTCGCCCGCACGTTCGCGCCATGCGGCGACGAGCGTGCGGGCGAGCTCGGGGTCACGGCGGCAGTGGTCGCAGGCCGCACCCTCGAGCGCCGGCACGCCGAGGCTCGGCGGGAGGATCCGATCGGCGGGCAGGTGCGTACCGCCCAGCACCTCGGTGGCGATGCGCTCCCGGTCGATGGCGGCCGAGATGGCCCGCCGGACACGGACGTCGTCGAACGGCGCGCGGGTGACGTCGAAGGCGTAGTGGTGGACCGCCGCCAGCGCCGCACCGAGGTGCCCCGGGCCGCGCTGCCCGTCGAGCCCGGCGCCGTGGAGCGCGATGGCCTCCTGCCGACGCGTCGCGGGCACGTCGGCGACCTGGAGCAGGCCCGCCCCCAGGTCGCGCCAGCGGGCCTCACCGCTCGCATCGTCGTCCTGCACGACGAAGAGCAGCTCGTCGAGTCGGGCGCGACGGTGGTGCGCCTCGACGCGGACGAGGCGCAGGAACTCGCCGGGTGAGCGCGGCTCCGCCATCGCGAACGGGCCGTTGCCGATGGGGCGCGCGGCGAACGTCTCCGGATCCTCGTCCGCCATCGCCGGCACCGGCGCGAAGGCGAGGTCGGTCAGGGCGAGCAGCAGGCCCGGTCGTGGCGCGTCGAGGCGGAGGACGAGCGTGCGGTCATCGACCACCTCGACCGCGACCACCCCGGCGACGAGGTCGGAGCGGAAGCGCGGAGCGACGGCATCGTCGGCCACGCGTTCGACGGCTCGGGCGAGGTCGACGGCGGTGACGGGCGAACCGTCGTGGAACGCGGCCTCGCGCACGGTGAGGACGAGGGTCCGGCCCTCGTCCTCCCACGTGAAGGCCTCGGCCGCTGCGGGCACGAGCCGACCGTCGGGGTCGAGGTCGAGCGGCGGTTCGAACAGCGCCCGAGCGACGAGCTCGCCCTCGGGATCGACGAGGCCACGCGGATCGATCGAGACCGGGTCGGCACCGAGCGCGAAGCGCAGCGTCCCACCCGCGACCGGGGCGGTCGCGCCGGGGCCGGGCTCGACGGCCGCGCCGGCTCCCTCAGGATCCTGCGCGAGCTCGGACACCGGCGAGCAGGAGGTGACCAGCGCGGTGACGAGGGCGGCGATGAGCGCGGCGACCCGGGTCGACCCGGCGTCGCGCGGGTCCGGCCGTCGCGCTCGTCCCCACGAGGGGTCGCGGTCCGGACGGGCGCGGCTCAGAGCAGGACGACGAGGGCGACGTTCGAGGCCGCGAACAGCACCGCGGCGATGACGGTCAGCCGGTCGAGGTTGCGCTCGACGATCGCCGAGCCCTGCAGGTTGCCGCCACTGCCACCACCGAAGAGGTCCGACATGCCCCCACCCTGCCCGCGGTGCAGCAGCACCAGCAGGATCAGCACGAGTGCGAGGAGGACGTGGAGGGCGGTCAGCAGGCCGACGAGCACGGGGACCTCCGCGGCACGCGACTGCCCGAACGGGCAGGAACTCGATGGGGACGATCAGCCGCGCCCGGAGGCTACCAGCCGATCATCGAGACCGAGCGGGCCGTCGGGGCGCGCGAGCCAGTACACGCCGAAGCGATGGTCGTCGACCGGACGCACGACCGGGGTCGCCTGCCAGCGGGCGCTCGCCACCTCGTCGACGACCAGCACGGGGCGCGGCGTCAGCCCGAGGCCCGTGCGGGCCACGACGAGACAGCCATCCTCGCCGGCACAGGCCTGCAGGTTCGCGTGCCGGTCGGTGGCGACCTCCGGGGTGGTCGCCACGAGGGCTGGCCGCGCCGCTGCCGTCGTGGGGCTCGGGGACGACCGTCGGTAGGTCGCGAACGCCCGCGCCTCGGCACCGACCGTCGGCGCGACGGCCGGTGAGGGCGACGGGGCGAGGACGAGTCCCAGGGCCTCGCGCTCGCGCTCGGTGCCGATCAGCGCGGCCGGCACCACGAGCGCCGCGACGAGCGCGACCAACGCGACGACCACGACCGCGCCGACCTCACCGCGCCGCCGCGTCGACGTCGGCTCCGGAGCCTCCACCAGGAGCCCGATGCGCTCGACGATGCCGGTCGAGGGCGCGAAGGCGGCGCACGTCGCGGACCGTCCGGGCTCGGTCTCGAGCACCTTGAGCAGGCCCGCCGCGAGCGCACCGGGACGACCGGTCGCGGCGACGGCCCGCCGGTCGGCCATGACCTCGCGCTCCCGCATCAGCAGCCGGGCGGCCCACGCGACACCGGGGACGAAGAACATCGCGTCGCGCAGGGTCCCCACACCCCAGGCGAGCAGGTTGTCGCGACGCCGCACGTGCGCGAGCTCGTGGGCGAGCACGCCCTCGAGCTCGTCCTGGTCGAGCATGGACGCGAGCCCGGCGTCGAGCACGATGACCGGGCGGCGCACGCCGACCACCGTGGCCCCACCGCGACGGTGCTCGACGAGCCGGACCGGCACCGGTTCGACGCCCATCCGTCGGGCGAGCCGGCCGACGGCGGCGTCCATGCGGGGCGGCGCGGCGTGCACCTCGCGCAGCGCCTCGGAGCGCACGAGCGCCGCCTGCCACGCGCGGTGCACCAGTCGCAGCACGGTCACGCCCGCCCACACGAGCAGGACCGCCGCGACGGCGGTCGGGGCGTAGGCGACGTACCCGTCGGCCACCGGCAGCAGGAGCGCACCGGTGCTCGCGGTCGGTACGAGGACGTCCGGCAGTCGCGGGTCGGGCAGCGCCAGCACGAGCGCGGAGACGAGGACCGCGAAGGGGGCGATGCCGGCGGCGATCCGGCCGGTGGCCGTACGGAGCGAGAGCGCCGCGAGGGGACGGAGGAGCAGCGCGGCCACGACCGCCGCGATCGTGACGCGCAGCGCCAACGACTCGAGCGGCAGCGCGACGAGCAGTCCCCGTCCCACGTCGGTCAGCCCTCGCTGGCGCGGCGGCGCTCGATGGCGCGCCGCAGGCCCTCGATGGTCACGTCGTCGATGTCCTCGACGACGTCGGCGAGGTAGGCCGCCGCCGGCTCGGGGTAGCGCTCGAGGAGCCAGGTCAGCACCTCGTCGACCGCACCACGGCCGTAGTGCTCCCGAGAGACCGCGGGCACGTAGCGGTGGGCGAGGTCGGCGGTGTCGCGCGTGAGCAGTCCCTTGCGCGCGAGTCGGCTCATCGTGGTCATGACGGTCGTGTAGGCGATCGTGCGTGAGGCTGCCAGCTCCTCGTGCACGTCGCGCACCGTCGCCTCACCGAGGCGCCAGACGACGTCCATGACCTCCTGCTCGAGCGGACCGAGCAGCGTCTCCAGGGGGTCCTTGCGGCGGTTCACGGCGGCCTCTCGGATTCGGCGAAGGGAGCGAGGGCAGCCTACCGAGGGCGAGCCGCTCCGCTCGGGAGCGCCGGAGGGCCGGCGGGCCCCTCCCGGGAGGCCCTCAGCGCCGATGGGAGACGATCAGGGCGAAGTCGTCCGCGACGATGCTCGCTCCTCCCACCAGGACCCCGTCGACGTCGGGGAGGCCCATCAGCGATCGGATGTTCCCGGGCTTGACCGAGCCGCCGTAGAGCACCCGCGTCCCCGCGGCCGTCGCCGCACCGAGGAGCTCGGCGACGACCCCGCGCACCGCGCCGCAGAGCTGCTGGGCGTCCTCGGGGGTCGCGGTGCGCCCGGTGCCGATCGCCCAGACCGGTTCGTAGGCGACGACGAGCGCCGCCGGGTCCTCGACCGTGATGCCCGCGAGGCTCCCGCGCAGCTGCGCCTCGACGACGTCGACGGCACGGCCCGCCTCGCGCTCCGCGAGCGTCTCCCCGACGCAGAGGATCGGCCGCATGCCTTGGCGCTGGACGGCGCGCACCTTGCGGTTGACCGTCGCGTCGTCCTCGCCGAAGAGCGCCCGTCGCTCGGAGTGGCCGACGATCACGTAGCGCACGTCGAGGCGCGCGAGCATCCGTGCGGAGACCTCGCCGGTGTAGGCACCCTCGTCCTCGGGGTGGCAGTCCTGCGCGCCGAGCTGGATGCCGAGGGCGTCCGACTGGATCAGCGTCTGCACCGAGCGCAGGGCCACGAACGGCGGATGCACGACGACCTCCTGGCCGTCGAGGTCCTCGGGGACGAGCTGGTAGGCGAGCTTCTGGACGAGCTGGATCGCCTCGAGGTGGTCGCGGTGCATCTTCCAGTTGCCCGCGATGAGCGGGACGCGCTCCGTCATGTCGTCCTCCGCATGCGTGTGGCGGCCTCGCGCAGCGCCGCGAGCCCGGGCAGGTCGCCGGCCTCCAGGAACTCGAGCGACGCGCCACCGCCGGTCGAGACGTGGTCGATACGGTCCTCGAGGCCGAAGCGACGCACGGCCGCCGCCGAGTCACCGCCGCCGATGACCGTGAACGCGGGGCTGCCGGCGACCGCCTCGGCGACCCCGCGCGTGCCGTTCGCGAACGCCGCCCACTCAGACACCCCGAGCGGGCCGTTCCACAGGACCGAGCCCGCGCCAACGATGGCGGCGGAGAACGCGGCGACCGTGGCCGGTCCGACGTCGAGCGCCATCGCGTCGGCGGGGATCGCGTCCACGGCGACGACCTCAGCGGCGGCGTCAGCAGCGAACTCGCGCGCGACGACGAGGTCGGTGGGCAGCAGGACCGTCACCCCCCGCGCGCGCGCGGCCGCGACGAGTCCGGCGACCTCCACCGCGCGCTCGGCCTCGTGGCGCGAGGCACCGACGTCGACGCCCTCCCCGGCGAGGAACGTCGCGGCCATCGCCCCGCCGACGGCGAGCACGTCGACCTTGTCGAGCAGCCGCTCGACGACCCGGAGCTTGTCGCTGACCTTTGCGCCGCCGAGCACCGCGACGAACGGCCGGGCGGGCTCCTCGAGCAGCCCACCGAGGGCGACGACCTCGCGCTCGAGGAGCAGCCCGGCGTAGGACGGCAGGAGCGCCGGCACCCCGGTGATCGAGGCGTGAGCACGGTGGGCCGCGCCGAACGCATCGTCGACGTACGCGTCGGCGAGCGCGGCGAGCGCGGCCGCGAAGCCCGCATCGCCCGCGGTCTCCCCCACCTCCCAGCGCAGGTTCTCGAGCAGCAGGAGCTCGCCCGGACGAAGCGACGATGCGCGTGCGCGCGCGTCGGGACCCACGACGTCCTTCGCCATCGCGACGGGACGCCCGAGGAGCCCTGCCAGCCGATCGGCGACCGGCGCGAGCGACGACGATGGGTCGGGCCGGCCCTTGGGCCGACCGAGGTGCGAGGCGACGATGACCGCCGCTCCCCCGTCGAGCAGGTGCGCCAGCGTCGGGAGCGAGGCGCGCACGCGAAGGTCGTCGAGGATCGCCCCGTCGTCGGCGAGCGGGACGTTGAGATCGGCGCGCACGAGCACGCATACACCCAGCGGGTCGAGCTCCGCGAGGGTCGCGGTGCCCGAGAGGGCAGCGACGGTCACAGCCGCGCGCCGACCCTCGCGGTGAGCTCCGCGAGGCGCGTCGAGTAGCCCATCTCGTTGTCGTACCAACCGAGCACCTTGACCATGCGCCCCGCCGCCATCGTCGCGAGCGAGTCGAACACGCACGAGTGCGGGTTGCCGACGATGTCGATGGAGACGATGGGGTCCTCGCAGTACTCGAGGATGCCCTTGAGGGGCCCCTCGGCGGCCTTGCGCATCGCGGCGTTGACCTCGTCGCGGCTGACCTCGCGATCGAGCACGAGCGAGAGGTCGGTCACCGAGCCGTCCGGGATCGGCACCCGCAGCGCCAGCCCATCGAGCCTGCCCTTGAGCTCGGGCATCGCGAGCGCCACGGCCTTGGCGGCCCCCGTCGTGGTGGGCACGATCGACTGGGCGGCGGCCCGGGCGCGACGGAGGTCCGAGTGGGGCGCGTCGTGGAGGCGCTGGTCCCCCGTGTAGGCGTGGACCGTCGTCATCAGGCCACTGGTGATGCCGAACTCGGCATGGAGGACCTTGGTCATCGGCACGACCGAGTTCGTGGTGCAGGACGCGTTCGAGATGATGTGATGGCTCGCCGGGTCGTACTGGTCCTCGTTGGCGCCCAGGACGATGGTGATGTCCTCCCCCTTGGCCGGCGCGGAGATGAGGACCTTGCGTGCCCCCGCAGAGAGGTGCTTGGCGGCACTGTCACGGTCGGTGAAGAACCCCGTCGACTCGATGACGATGTCGACCCCGAGCTCGCCCCAGGGCAGCGCACCCGGGTCACGCTCCGAGAGCACACGCACCGTCCGGCCGTCGATCACCAGGTCGTCGCCCTCGGCCCGGACCTCGACCGGGAAGCGACCGTGGACGCTGTCGTACTTGAGCAGGATCGCCAGCGAGGCGGTGTCGGTGAGGTCGTTGACCGCCACGAGCTCGACGTCGATGCCCTCCTTGACGATCGCGCGGACCAGGTTGCGGCCGATGCGGCCGAATCCGTTGATGCCGATGCGCACGCTCATGTCGGGACCTCGTCCGTCGCGTTCGGATCGGCGCGACCGGCGTCGCGCCCTCGGGTCCCGACGCTACCAGCCGACCCCTCCGACCCCCCGGCCGCGAGCCGGTCGAGCGTGCGCAGCCGACGATGGACGGTCGAGCGAGCGAGGCCGAGGAGTTCGGCGAGCTCCGCGAGGCTCGCCTCGGGGTTGGCGACGCGGGCCAGCGCCACCGCACGCAGCGGCTCGGGGATGCCCTCCCAGCCATCGCGGGCGACGATGCCCTCGATCGCCGAGATGCGCATCGCCGCCGCCCCGGCGGCCCGCTTCAGGTTCGCCGCATCGGCGTTGGCGGCGCGCATCGCGTCGTCACGGAGCTGGCGTCGCAGCCGTCGCTCGTCGAAGGCGAGGAACGCCGAGGTCGCCCCGGTGCGCGCGAGGAGGTCACCGAGCGTGCCGCCCGACTTCACGACCAGGCGCTGACGGGCCGCGTCGTGCAAGGCATGGCCTCCCGGCACGGCCCGCCCGAGCTCCTCGACCAGCCGCGCCACGAGGGCCTCGTCGCGGACGGCGATCTCCAGGTGCGGGGCCCGGCCCGGAGCCGAGAGCGAGCCGGCGGCCAGGAGCGCGCCGCGCCAGCGGGCCGCTGCGAGATCGGCGCTCGCTCCCCACCCCCCGCGCCGAGACGACCCGGGCGGGGCGCTCGGGGTCCCGCCCGACGAGGCCGCCCCGTCCACGCGAGGCAGGTCCATCGGGACCCGCACCCGGTAGCTCGGCCGACGCGGGAGCCCGGAGGGCGCGACGACCGTCACCTCGGGGGCCGAGCCGGTCAGCGCCACGACGAGCCGGTGCGTGCGCCGCGCGACCGGCCCCGACGCGCTGATGACGACACCGTCGTCGTCGCCCGCGAGCGCGACCAGCACCTCGAGTTCGGCGATGAGCTCGTCGGCCGTACCGAGCGGGACCAGCGCGAGCTCCTGCCGGACGTCCTCGGTGAACCCGCCGGGCGCCCTCACCGGGTCCGGTCCCCGTTCACTCGGCGCCGAGGTCGCGGTGCGTCACCGCCACCCGGAGACCGCTCGTGCGCCGCAGGTGCGCGGCGATCGCCT
>JBEAQO010000099.1:0-3150 GCA_041163825.1 Actinomycetota bacterium
CGACGCGGCCGATGGAGCCAGCGCTCCTTGCGCTGCACCGCGAGCAGCTCCATCCCGACCTCCACGTGCAACCGGAGCTCGCCGACCGTGCGTCCGTCCATGGCGGAGCCGGGTGCGACGACCGCCTCGCCGACCACCTCGTCGGTCTCGGAGAGCGCGGCCGCGAGGATCGGGTGCGGCGTGCCGCCGACCTCGACGAGCCGGCACATCGCGCGGGCGGCGTCGACGATGCGCTCCGAGGCGGCCGCGAGGTGCAGCAGCCCACGCAGCTCGTCGGGGTCCTCGAGCTCGGCGGCGGAGCGCAGCACCCACCCCTCGAGCCGGTGGAAGAGGTCGTCCGAGGTGGATTCGATCGCGCCGACCTCGGCGGCCAGCGCGTCGTCCTGGAGCAGGATCGCGGAGTACGCGAGGTTCACCGCGACCTCGGAGACGTCCTTCAGCTCGACGACGAGGTCCACGGCGCGGTCGAGGTGCGAGAGCGTCGTGGTGGCCGGGACGTGCGCGAGCTCGCGAGGCGCACCACCGGCGAGCTGACGCACCAGCCCGACCCCGTCCGGTGGACCCTGGAGGAAGAGCACGTCGCCGGCGAGCACGCGGTCGTCGGCATCGGGTCCGTAGCGCCAGTCCACATCGCGGCGCAGCGCGATGACCCACATGCCGGTGCGCGCCGGCAGCTCGAGCTCGCGCAGGCAGCGTCCGGCGAGCTCCCCGGTGTCGCGCACACGGACACGAGCGGTGACCTCGGTGGCGTGCCGGAGGTCGTCGCGCAGCTGCTGCGGGACCCCGAGGTCCTTGAGGACGACGCGCGCGATGTCCTCGGCCGCATCCGCGATGGCCTCCATGGACACCGCGACGGAGAGGACGCCGGCCAGTCGCTCGGCGTCCTCGCGCGTGCGGGAGGCGAGCATGCTCACGGTCCGCAGACGGACGAGCAGGTCATCGACGCGTTCCTCCAGGCGGAGCACCTCCTGGGCGAGCCCGTCGTCGTCGAAGAACACGGCGGCGTAGGCGAGGTCCACCATGAGCTCCGCGGCGTCCTTCGCCTCGACGAGCAGCTCCTTGACGGTCATCTGGTTCGTCATGTCACTCCCACCTGCATCAGGACGATCGCCGCGACCAGGCAGAGGACCCCCGCGAGGTCCATGGTCGCGGTGACGATGGGGATCCCGTGGTTGTCGGGATCGAGGCCGTGGCGGAACGAGACGCTCGCTGCGGTGTACGCGACGAGCGCGAGGATGGGCAGCGCCAGCCCACCGGCGAGCAGCGCGACCCCGATCGTCGTCACGAACGGCAGCGGCTCGACGGCGGGCACCAGCACGGCCGCGAGCCAGCCGACCGCACCGACCCCGGTGAAGGCGACCGCCGCGAGCAGGCCCGTCAGCGTGAAGTCGAGCAGCGCCGCGCGGTCGGGGAACCGCCGGGCGGTCAGGGTCCCGACGTGCAGCTTCGAGGCGAGGCGGCTCGCGAGCATCCCGCCGAGCGAGCCGCTGTTCGCGATGAACGGTGGCAGCAGGACGAGGAGCGCCGCGGCCGAGAAGACCGTCTCGATGCGGGTCTCGAGCGCGACCCCGGCGACGACGTCGATGGTGACCGCGACGGTGAGCACGCCCAGCGACTCGCGCACCACGCGCCGGACCGTCGGGTCGCGGTGGCGCACCCCGAGCGCGGCGAGGACGATCCCCACGACGACCGAGACCGCTCCGACGACGGTCGCGGTGCGCGGGAGCACGAGCACCGTCGCACCGATGAGCATGGCCGGCAGGGTGACGAGGTCCCCGACCGCGGTGATGCTCGGTGCGATGACGTCGTCCATCGACCAGCCGCGCGACTCGGACCGGCGCGCCATGACGACGACGAGCACGAAGAGCACGACGGCCGCGAGCGTGCCGCCGATCAGCGAGACCGCGACGAGGTCGAGGACGCCGATGGTCGGCAGCCCGAAGAGGTTGCTCACGGCCCAGGCGAGCGCGCCGGCCTGCGCCGCGGACGCGAAGCTCAGCACCACGGTCGCTTCGACCTGATGGGCGAGGAAGGTGCCTCGGCGCAGCTCCGGGCGGAACTCGCCGGTCAGGATGGAGGTGGCGAGCCGTGATCCGAGCGCACCGAAGATCGAGCCCCGCATCCCGATGGCGGCCGGCACGAGGGCGAGCAGGCCCGGCACGGCCGCGAACCCGTCCCCGGAGGTGGCGAGCACGACCCCGGCGACGAGCGTGGCGGCGAGCCCGAAGGTGAGCGCGGAGAGGCTCGAGCGGATGCTGCGGGCCTCTTGCGCCCAGTAGGCGCGGACCTCCGCGAGGAACGGGCGCGAGCGGGGCGTGCGCGTCACCGTCGCCTCCTCGCGGCCCTGCGCGAGGTCGGTCGGACCCCGACGTCCGGCGGAGCCTAGCCCCGCGGCCTCCTGGAGCACCGGGCGATGCCGAGCGCGAAGGGCGTGCGGGCAGGGGTCGGGGCTAGCCTCGAGTCATGGCCGAGTACGCCCTTCCCCTGCGCGACGTCCGTCTCCTGCTCGAGCACGTCACGCCGCTCGGCGAGCTGCTGGCGCTGCCCGACTTCGCCCACGTCGATGCCGACGTCGTCGACGGGATGCTCGCCGAGGCCGGTCGGTTCGCGAGCGAGGTCGTCGCTCCGACCGATCGCGACGGGGACCGCGAGGGAGCGCGGATCGTCGACGGTCGGGTCCGGGTCCCCGCGTCGTTCCATGGTGCGTACCGCGCCTACGTCGAGGCCGGATGGGGCACGGTCCAGCATCCGGTCGAGGTGGGCGGGGGCGGGTTCCCGCTCATGCTCGCGACCGTCGTCAAGGAGGCCATGACGAGCGCGAACCTCGCGTTCTCGCTCGGACCCCTGCTGACCACCGGCGCGGTGCACACCCTGCTGCACCACGCCTCGCCGGAGCAGCGCCGCCGCTACGTGCCGCGCATGGTCACCGGCGAGTGGATGGGGACGATGAACCTCACGGAGCCGCAGGCCGGCTCCGACCTCGGCGAGGTCACCTGTCGCGCCATGCCGGTCGGCGACGGCACGTACCGGCTCACGGGCCAGAAGATCTACATCACCTTCGGCGACCATGACCTCACCGAGCAGATCGTGCATCTGGTGCTGGCGCGCCTGCCGGACGCTCCGTCGGGGACCAAGGGGATCTCCCTCTTC